>JALOTI010000331.1 GCA_025457985.1 Leptospira sp. | reverse complement strand
AATTTTGGAGGCATTCTCATTAGAATTTTCTGCAAGTTTGGCAACTTCAAAGGCGACAACTGCAAAACCTCTTCCATGTTCACCCGCGCGGGCGGCTTCGATAGAAGCATTTAATGCTAGTAAGTTGGTTCTATCTGCAATCTCTGCCATAATCTCATTGACTTCGGTTACCTCTCTTTGGGATTGATTTACCAAAGATAATCGATCATCCAGATTCTTGATGGTTATTACTAATTCTTCACTTTGTATTTGGAATCCATCCATTTTTCCATGTAAGGCGACGACAACAGCTTCCAAATCCTCAAGGCTCTCCTTTAGGCTACCGGACTTTTCATCCAAGCCGGTCACTTCTTGGTGTTGCAAAAGAATATCTTCAACAGATGACTGGATACTTTGTGAGAAGGATTGGGTAAAATCATTGAGATCCTCAATCGCTTTGGATTCGTCTTGGAGCTCCCCTCTGAATTTATGTAAAATCTCTTTCAGTTTACGCAAGGTTTGGGTAAGTTCTGAACCGATATGGATCAATTCAGAATTGAGTAATTCAGAATTTTCTTTTTCTTGTAAGGCAAGTTCTCCTTTTTTTTCCGCTTCCGCTCGTATGGAGTTCATTAGCTTCAGAACCTTTGCAGTGAGATAACCAAAACAAATGAGAAAAAATATTTTAAAGATTTCATTGGAAATTGCCAAACTACCAGGCATACTTTGTACACCTTGTACTTCCAAAAATTCAACTCCTTGCAACTTAGCGATTGTTAATATACTTACTAAAAAAAATGCAGACGTGTAGGTCGAGATGAGTAAAAATCCTTCGGAAAACAAAAACGCAGAGTATGTTATGTAGAAATAGTAGAGTACGTAAAGTATCGGCGATTTTACTAAATCGGCAGCTGTTTCCTTGGTGCCTAACAAACCAGCAGCTGTGACGCCAAATAGAACACTTATGTCTAGGAGTATAAATATTTTTGCTAAGATTTGGCTCAGTTTCCCGCGATGTAAAAGCGATTTCTGAACGAATCCATATAAAAACATACAGCTGATACCAACTAAGTAGGCACTAGTTTGTAAGCGAGTAGATGTTTGGTATGAGCCCAAGGTAGCGAGGATATAAAAGAATGCCAGGGCAAATCGTACTCGATTGACATAGACGGGGCCGAGTTTGGACCAATCTAAAGATTGGCTTTCTATCTGAGGTTTAGAGACCATGGTTCCTTTTATTTATAGCAGTCGTTTTAGGAAAGAAATTTCTTAAAAACTCTTTAAGTTTCGAAATATCTGCCATTCAATGTCGCTCATCGTCGTTGAACCAGTAGCAAGTAACTCTAGAATTTCTCTGCCTCTCCTAGTAATAGTCACTTTTTTCGATCTTTTATCTGAACTGGCTTGTTCAATCGATATAAACTTCTTAGTTTTCAAAATAGAAAGTAAACTTAGGAGGAATGAAATGAATATAATAATAACTAAAGCTAGCTCACAACAAATCCAACCAATCGTAAAAGTACTAGTAGAAAATGGGAATCAGGTGACTAGAGTTGTAAGACATATTAAAAACAGCACTTATTCTTATTCCAATCGATTCACGTCCTGAAGTAGCGAATCGCGACTGTTCTGCAGAATCATTTTGAGCTTCTTGGCTATGGTTGTGGACAACACTCATTACGTTCCTGCCCAATTAAAAGACTTGAATCGAAATTCACTCAGGTAGGAAATTTATTTTTAACCTTATGAAAAGTATTAGCCTTTGTTTTACAATATTAATATTCAATATTACTGCCTTTATTCAATGTTCGACGAATACAAATTCAGAAAATTTAGAACCCTCACTCGAGATAATCGAAGAAGTTAAAAATCGTACCGTAATTTTACACTATCATATCAGTGATTACGCAAAAGGAACGGGTTTATTGCTAGACGAGAATGGCCATGTACTAACGGCAAAACATGTAATTCTAGGTTGGGAGGATCGCGTTCGAATCTCTCAAGATTCAAAAACGTTTTACACTGCGAAAGTGATCGTCGATGAACCAAAATTAGATTTGGTAATTTTAAAAACCAACCTAAGAGCGAAATTACGTCAACTTGTGATGGTTGATCGGAGTGAGTTAAAATACAATCAATCCGTTTTCTCAATTGGCTCTCCTTGGGGATTAGGAAATTCTTTTTTAAAAGGTTATATTGCGAGCACGGATAGAACAGGAGTAGATTCATTGATGATGGATGTTCCTCTCATTCAAACGATGGGCATATCGTACCCTGGTTGTTCAGGTGCGGGAGTTTTTCTAAACGATGGTCGGTTCGTGGGAATCAATCGAGCAACGGTCGGGATCGAATCAGGAAACTCATCTGGTTTGGTGATTCCTTCCGGTTACGTTAAAACCTTCCTAAAACTATCAAAAATATCGAATTAATTTTTTGATTCGATTCGGAAATTTATTGCAAATTTTCTGTAACATGAATGATTCTTTCGAAGTATTCGGTTGAAGAGGAGCTGTTCTCAATCAATCGCCGAGTCAAGGAAAAACATCTATCATGACACCAAAAATAACAAAATTTCTAATCCCGCTAACATTGATTTCGTTAGCCTTGGGATTCACTTCGTGCGATAAGCTAACTGGGAAAAAGAATTCTGACGACCAAAATGCACAGTTATTGCTTTTAGGAGCTTATGTCTCGAATGAAAATGCAAATGCGGCAGCTAGGCGAAACGCAGCTCAAATCAGGTCAGCTATATCAGCTGCAACCACCACGATCACAACCCAAGCACAAAACGGCACTATAGTTTTTAATGGTCTTCCTCTGCATGATAGACAAAAAACAATGGCGATCCTTTCTCAGAAAATTTCCTCGTATAACTACCAAAAAAATTTGAGACCTAATGTTATACCAACGGCCCTTAACACTCCAAGCGGAAGTTGTAACACAGCTGGATGTAGTGCGACATTGAGTGGAACAGAGAATTGTTCGGCGGGAGACACCAAATCGGGAACCTTCTCAACGACAAACCTACAAGTAACTCTTACGATCAGTGGCGATCCTATGACTGGAAATTTAGGATTTTCTGGAACGATGAAAGGCGATATGAAAATGGATAAGTGCCAAAGTAGGTCTCCCGATTACTTTAATTTTCCAAGTATGACATCTAGTATTACAACTGGTGATATAAATTATGATGGAAGTAATACCCAAACACTATCCAATGTTTCTTTTACTGCACAGTCCTTTAGTGCGGATATTACCATTAAAGAAAAGAGCACAACTGTTTCCAATAATCTAGCAATCAATGGAGGAGCAGCACAAAGTGTAAATGTTACTCAAGATTTAAATCTCGTGGTCAATTCCGTGGCTTCCAATTTATCCGCAACATCATCGGATACAGAATTTGCTTTCAAAGCATCCTATGTAGATACGCTAACTGGAACCGTTTCCGTATCGGGAACTGTGGGAGGAGGAAATGTAAATGTGAGCAGAACTTACAATAAGGACAAGTTTACTTACGATGTAGATTGCAAATTCAGTATTACAAGTGGATCGGGTGACTGCACAGTTACCGTAAAATAAAATACAAATTGCAAGAATTATGTG
>JALOTI010000330.1 GCA_025457985.1 Leptospira sp. | reverse complement strand
ATCTTTCTCGCTTTCGATTGATAAACTTTTTGTCTATCGTAAGTCTATTTCTTGGATTCTATCTACTAAAAGTTAGTTTCTTTTATTATCTTGCCACTTTACTTTTGTTCATTCCATTTTTGTTGTTTGTTCGAGCTTACCAAAAACTCAAATCACAAATTGATACCTTGGAGGCTTATTCCTATTTTATAAAACAGGAACTAGCTAGAATTACAATAAACCTAAAAAAAATACAATCCAGAGAACCCTGGGAATACCCAGAATCCGTAAGAAACCACCCTCTTTCGATCGACTTGGACCTATGCAATAAAAATGGACTGTTTGCCTATCTTGATACAACAGCCACCAAACAAGGATTTTCCGAATTTATAAATGTTCTTTTGCAAAACGGAACTACATTTTTGGAAATTCTTACACGTCAGCAGAAGATAAAAACTCTTGTAAGCAAAAAATTCCAACCCTTTCTTCTTCTAAAACACTTACATACAAGAGTAAGGGAACCGAGAGCGAAATGGGATGCAGAGATTTCTGTTAAACCAGTACTATTTTGGAGTAGTGGATTTCGAAAGATTTTAAGATTGATTTTTCCGATTTTTAGCATACTAACGCCTGTTTATGGAATTCTTTCTTTGTTGTTCAATCTTCCACTATTCACCGTAATTTTATTTGTAAATCTTCTTCTATTCCTAAGTTACCGTAAAGATTCTCTTAAAGTTTGGAAGCAGATTGCCACTATTTCAAAAGCCACAAATGAATTTTCCCGTTTGATTCTTTATGTATCTTCGGAAAAAAAGGAAACCAAGAAATATTTGGATCGTATCCAAAGATTAGGTGATTCATTTGAGATACTTGTATCACCACTCCCACATTTTCTTTTGAATGGAATCCTGCTTTGGGACCTTTGGAAGATCCAAGGATTTTCCAAATGGGTTCAAAACTTTGGTGAAACTTGGAATCAGAGTTGGGAAAAAATCCGAGAGTTTGATTCTCTATCACCTTTTGTAAATCTTTCGATTCTAAATCCAGAATACGAATTTCCGAATATTGCTGAAGGATCCAAACTACAAGCGAAGGATTTGGTTCACCCCCTACTTTCCCCAGAATTCGCAGTTCACAACCCTTTGGAAGCTGTCTCGAAGGGAGATTTGATCGTGATTACTGGTTCTAATATGAGCGGAAAAACGACTTATCTTCGTTCGGTGGCAGTTTCCTTGCTGTTAGCTCGGGCGGGTGCTAGGTTTGCGGGAAGGGGATTGGATCTCCCACCCTTTCAAATCCATACCTTAATCCGTTCCCAAGATTCCTTGGAGGATGGAGTTTCCTTTTTTTATTCGGAAGTCCGTCGCCTTGCGGAAATTCTTCGATCCGCAGATTCCGAAAAGCAGATTCCTATTTTATTTTTGGATGAAATACTCAAAGGAACCAACTCCAAAGAAAGATATATAGCGACAAGGGAACTCCTATTTGCTTTGAAAGAAAAAGGAGCCATCGTATTCGTAACGACTCACGATTTAAAGTTGAGTGAAATTCCTTGGGCTAAACAATTCCATTTCACAGAATTAGAGTTAGATGGTAGTATGTCTTTTGACTATCGGATTCGGAGCGGTGTATCTAAATCAACCAATGCTCTAAAGATTCTAAAAAAGGAAGGGATTCCGATTCTGAATGAAGAGGAGTGAAGGTTACGGTTTAAATCTGCTGAAGTAACTATTGATACCTGCAGAACCCTTCGGAAGGATTGCTCCTGGTACTTCCGTTGTTGTGTGAGTCAGTGCGGTAAATGAACCATCGCAGTGTTTGATGGCAGAGGCTGTTACGCTACCTATTCTTTCGATTCGACGGGCTTCCCGGAAATTTGAAGAGTCCAATTCATAGAGTAAACCTGTGTTGCCACCGACAGCAACTCTTCCTCCCGCGATGAGAATTTTTTCATTCGAAATGGCAAAACCTTTCGAACCAACTATGAATTCATTTGCAGTATTATAGAAGAAACTTGAATTGATAAGGGCACCGTTTGGATTTAGGAGATAAAAAATGGAGGAACTATTTCCTGGGTTCGGATGGGGCAGACCTAAACTTGGTGCATTCCCAGAGTATACAGCAGATGTTACTAAATTAGAATTTGGTAAAGCGTTGGCAACTGTTAGCACACTGTCAATGGGACTGTTCACAGAATCTCCCAAATACCTATGCCATAGATACTGACCTCGCAAATCTAGTTTCATTACAACATTTCCGGTAGCTCCAGGAAAGGTGTTGAATCCATTTGTAAAGGTTCCATTCAGGTTTGCACCTACCAATGCGATTACGTAAAATCCTGTTGCATCCGGAAGCTCGACAAGCCGTATAGGTCGGAAACTGGAAACAGGAGCTGGAAAATTTATATACCTTGTAGAAATCGTATTTCCGTTGTAGGCAATCTTTTGGAAAAACCAATCGTTACCAAGGAAAGTTCCAGAAACCGTTCCACTTCCTACAATGGGATCCGTTGTTCTACCGATTGCATACAAACCTGATTGGTCTAAGCTATCAATCACATCGCCGAGTATCGTAAAATCTCCAGAGCTACCATTGTTGATATAAGTCGTCCAAAGAATCTCTCCGTCTTCGCTGAATTTTCCTACCACTGAATTTTGAGAAGCCCCAGGAGTCCCAGCAAATGTATTGATTTGACTTGGAAGGCTTGTTGTGGTAAGCAAAAAAAAGTAAAGCCCATCTTTTTCCCTGAGTATCAAATCAAACTGTGTTTGGTTTCTTTCTCCCACATAACGATTCCAAATTGTTTGGCCAGTTGGAGATTTTTTCGAGACTAACGCATTTACAGTCGAATTATTGATTCCCGTAAATGGAATACCAGCAAAACCGAAATCATTGCTCGATTGGAACATTCCGTAAGCATTGTAGGTACGGTCAGTTAACGTACGCAATCCGAACGTTTGACCTACACTTGCTGTAGCAACAAAACTATCCCAGGGTCCAGGGGCAGAAATACATGGATTGCAAGATTGGTAGAAGCCTAGTGCGCATAGTAAAGCAGCGTTTTCGAAAAAAGACCGGGAATTGGGATCAGCCGGATTATTAAGCTCAGGTGGCTTACAAAACCCTAGGAAGAGAATAAGAAGGCTAAATAAAAGTTTTGAAAATTTATTTTGTTTGGTCTGATTCATCACGATTTAACAATTCAAAATTGAACCTAATTCTAATCTTTCTCTCAATCTAGGATATCAGCAAAATATACTCAATGAAATAATTCTAGACAATCAATAAATTTATGATATTGTATCAAAACAATTCTTATGAGTGTACAAGATAAAGCAATATGGGAAATTCGAAACGAAAAAAATAAGGCGGGGGTTCGGTGGTTTATCATCACCTTGGTTGTTCCATACCTGTCCTTTCTTTTGTATTCGGGAAGGTCGATTGAAATAGGGCATGCAGAGATTTTTAATTGGATTTATGTTTCAATCGTTGCCGGCTTTATCATAGCAGTCAACCTCGCAGTAACCATTATTCTCTTAAAGGCTAACAAAGAACAATACGTTCACCCAAGTCTAAAATACGTTACAATGGTGGTGGATTTTTTAGCCGTTGCTTTG
>JALOTI010000329.1 GCA_025457985.1 Leptospira sp. | reverse complement strand
AGATCTCTTGGTAACGAGTTTCTTTTTCTAAGGCATAGGCTAAAACCTCTGCGTCAGAAATACTTCCAAAGATGGATCGAAAGAGGTCAGCATTGGTTTTCCCATTAAAATCCCGACGATAGATTTCTTCGTTCAATGGAAATTTATATTTATCAGCAAATTCCATCCATGCCTGGAAATGAAATTTGTGGTTGTCGACCAGAACCCCATCCATATCAAAAATGAAACCATTATAAGAACTCATATCAGAAAGCTAAAATAAAAATCTTTACTGCGTCAAGTCGATTCATTTGTTGCATAACAAATAAGATTTAGACGAAATTCGAATTTAGAATCTTTTAACTAACAAAATAGTAAGTATACTACTTAAAACTACAGTATATACGATCAAGTTACCAAACTAAAGATTTTAACGTTGCGATTTTCAAAAAAATATTTCTGCTGATTGTAAAATCTTAACTAATTGAGGCAATCAATGCGATTTCAATTTTTTTCCATTACACTATTTGTAATGTGGTTAGTTACAAGCTGCGCTCCAAAAATAACGGAAACTCAAAACTACGTTCACTTCCACGGTTCCCCTTCCAAAGGAAAGATATTAATGGTGGTTAGTAGCCCTTCTGTTTCCAAACAAACAGGTTGGCCGATTGGATTTTGGGCGGCAGAATTAACACACCCTATGCGAGTATTCCAAGAAGCGGGTTACGAGATTGAATTGGTTTCCACCAATGGTGGCGATCTCTTTATGGATTCGTATTCCGATCCGAGAGATAAATCAGGCTATTCCGCACATGACGTAATCTCATTGGGTTACTTACAAAAAAAAGAGTTTAACGACTTACTGAAAAATACAAAAAAGCTAACGGAAGTAGACTCAAAAGACTTTGTTTCCATATTCCTTGTCGGTGGACAAGGGCCGATGTATACGTACAAAGGTAATATGGATCTGCAAAACCTTTTTACCAGTTTTTATGAAGCTAAAAAACCCGTAGCAGCAGTCTGTCATTCCACAACCATTTTACTGGAAACAAAACTTTCGAATGGAGATCTTCTGGTGAAGGGAAAGACTTGGACTGGCTTTGCGGATGCTGAAGAAGAATATGCAGATAAAGCAGTCGGCCAAAAGATACAACCCTATCGAATCGAAGAAGAAGCAAAGAAACTAAAAGATACTAACTTCAAAGTAGCAGCACCTTTTTCCTCTTATGCGATCAGAGACGGTTTACTTATAACAGGGCAACAACAGAATTCTGGTGAAGCGGCGGCGAAGTTATTAGTCGAATCGCTATCGCGGAGATAAAAAAGCTATCTATATTTTTCAGTTGACTGAAATTTACTCATGAGTAAATTTCAGTAGTATGAATTTTACACGTTCGATAAGGAACTATATTGAAGAAGAACTTTCTTCTCGTATGATCCTTATTGGAGGTCCAAGGCAAGTGGGGAAAACAACACTTGCTAAAACATTTCTCAAATCTAATAAACAGTATTTTTCCTGGGACGATCTGGAAGACCGAACACTAATCAAATCCCATAGATTGGATTCAAGTTTAAGAACTATCGTTTTAGATGAAGTCCACAAATATACAAGGTGGAGAATGTTACTCAAAGGTCTCTATGACAAAAACAAAGAGAAACTTTCAGTTCTCGTGACTGGATCTGCGAGGCTAGACACACTGAGAAAAGGCGGGGACTCTCTCTTTGGAAGATATCGCTACTTTCGACTCCACCCTCTCGCATTACATGAAATCGATACCAAATTAAAACGAAGCACGACGGAAGATCTCTTAAGATATGGAGGTTTTCCTGAACCATTTTCAAAAAAAAGTCAAAGAATGTATCGACTTTGGAAGCGGGAGCGTTTGAGCAGGGTGGTATACCAAGACCTTCGGGATTTAGATCTAGTAAAAGACCTTTCAAAAATTGAGCTTCTCGTGGACCTTTTACCAGCGAAGGTGGGTTCTCCTCTATCAATCAAAAGTCTGGCGGAAGATTTAGAAGTATCACCTAACACAATCAGTAACTGGATTCAGGTTTTGGAAATGATCTACTATTGCTATCGAATCCTTCCTTATGGGACTTCCAAAATCCGTGCGGTAAAAAAATCGAACAAATTGTATCTTTGGGATTGGGCAGAACTCTCAGAAAAAGGTTACTTGTTTGAAAATTTTGTCGCAAGCCAGCTTTTGTACTACTGCCATTTTTTAGAGGATATCAATGGCTTTAAAATGGAACTTCGCTTCATTCGTGACACAGATCTTAGGGAGGTTGACTTTGTTGTTTTAAAGGATGGCAAACCTATTTTTGCAGTTGAATGTAAACATGGTGATAAAAAAATCTCACCTCACTTGCATTATTTTAAAACGAGGCTACCAATTCCCATTTTTTACCAAGTCCATCTTGGTCAGGACGAGTGGGATGATGGTACTATTTTGGTTAGGCGGTTTGAAACCTTTTGGAAGGATCGAATTTTGGAACTTGTGCCAGCGTAAGAAGAACCCTCGGTGGAGCTTACATGATACATATAATCTCCCCGTTTATCATCTCTAATATTTACAATGATAATACTATCAAATATTATACTTCAAATTCAATTTATCATCTGAACTCAAGATTCCATCGCTATATCCCGATTCTTCCCTGCGCCCGGGACAGGTAGGGCCTTAGGGCCCCCCACTTGTTTTCGAAGAAAACTGGTGGGGGGCGGGAGCGAACGCGGACCCCGGACTGGCCCGAAATGGCGCCCAATTCCTTCTTGTTTCCCCCACCCAATTTCAAAATGATGGAAAAATCAGTAAATCATCCCTTAGGAAGTGTGCCCATCCATGGCAAATATCTATTACGACGACAGTTGCGATCTAAATATCCTCAAAGGAAAAACCATTGCAGTCATTGGCTACGGAAGCCAGGGACATGCCCAAGCCCAAAACATGAAGGATTCGGGCCTAAAAGTCATCATCGGGCTACGTGACGGTTCTAAATCAGTCGCAGAAGCAAAAGAAGCAGGATTCGAAGTTTATAATGTAACTGAAGCTGCAAAAAAAGCAGACATCATCCAAATTTTGGCACCAGACACCATCCAAGCTGAGATGTACAAAAACGATATCGAACCACATTTGAGTGAAGGAAAGGCTCTTGTTTTTTCTCACGGATTTAACATCCATTATGATCTCATCACTCCTCCCAAAAACGTAGACGTATACATGGTTGCACCGAAAGGACCTGGACATTTAGTACGCCGAGTTTACACGGAAGGTGGTGGAGTTCCTTGTTTAATTGCAATCTACCAAGACGCAACTGGTTCTGCAAAAACGCGCGCACTTGCACATGCATCTGGTGTAGGTGGAGGAAGAGCTGGAATTTTAGAAACATCTTTCCGCGAAGAAACAGAAACTGACCTTTTTGGCGAACAAGCTGTACTCTGTGGTGGTGTTGCCAACCTTATCATGAGTGGATTTGAAACACTAACCGAAGCAGGATACGATCCTGAGATTGCTTATTTTGAATGTTTGCATGAAGTAAAACTTATCACGGACCTTATCTATGAAGGTGGCCTCGCTCGTATGCGTTTTTCCATTTCTGATACAGCAGAATACG
>JALOTI010000328.1 GCA_025457985.1 Leptospira sp. | reverse complement strand
ATTGTCTATTGTGAAGATCGACTCTATAAACAGGCTGTCGGACAACAGCAGGCCAATTTCACAGTAGGTCATTCGCACTACACTTCCCTTAAACGTGCAGTTTTCAATTACCGTCTTTTTCAAACTGTTGTAGGAAAATGCCACTCCGTAACCTGTGTTCTCAAGAAATTCAGCACCTGAAATTACAAAGATTGACTCAATGGATGACGAGGCTATGCCATTCTCGTTGCCATAAAAAATTGTTTTGTTCAACTGTATTAGATCAACCTCACCGACAGACGATGCAGTCCACGAAATTCCTTGTCGATTAAATCCAAATCGACACTTATTTATAAGAACTGAATTTCTGTCGGATGATTGCAACCGGAGCCTGTTGAAATATGTACCAGTTTTGCTATTCATGACCGTAACAGATGTCATTGATATATCTCCTGTAATGCGGAAATTGAAGCCGGTATCTGCACCGACAATGAAGACGTGACGAAAGTCAAAGGAGTTACAACCTACAAGAGTAAAGCCGATATTTAAGTTTCTGGTAAACAAATCTGTGTCAAGCCGATACTTTAGCACCTTCTTTTATGAAAACGGCAACAAAACACCCCACAATCCCACTTCAAAACATCCTCAAGGTTTACAAATGGACCTTTAAGTACATTATAAGAAATGGTTGCTCCTGCTTGTTTAGAAACAAGAACTGGATAGGCCCAATCTTGGGTCTTTTTTTCCACGGTTACCCCAAAGAAACCATGGCTCAGGGAGTCGCCAATGACCCCCACTCTTTGGAACATCTGGCTCTGTGTCTGCGCCTGAACCGCTCCCGATAGTAAAAGGACCCCGCATACGGCCCAATTGATTAGTCTTTTCATCTTTCCCCCATTCGATATAGTTTTAACACAATTCGAACAATTGACACAGATTTATGGATTTTTGAACCAGTGTCAAACTTTTTAGGGAAAGAAATTTACAATTTTTTGAACAGAGTTCACGTTTTGAGATCGTGTCTTGGATTTGATTGGGATCGAAATCTATCCCAGAAATAGACAAACCCCCAAAGAATGGATGCAATGAATACGGAATAGACAAAACTCGAAAGCTTCGGATCTAGAGTGGACGAAATTTGAGTGAAGACAAATGCCCTGCCCTTGGCAAAAATCGGTATTCGACCAACCAAACCCAGGAAAACAAAAGAAAAAAGCGCATGCCGTCCGAGAAGAGAAAACCCAGTCCTTCCAAACCAATTTGGCTTCTTTTCTAAAATTAGATAGAGAAGGCAGATTCCGAATGCCGTCCAGGATGCGTAACTCAAGGTCCAATCGTCTTTCCGTATGGGAAAAAAGACAGAACTAAGTGTCGCAATTGCAAGAGTAAACCCCATCCACCACATTAGAGTTTTTGAATGCTTTCGGTATTTGGCATAAAAAAAACCATGTAAACTCGTCAGGAAGGCAGGTAAGGTCGACAATACTCCTTCCGGATCATAGTTTTTAGTTTGTTTCCAGAGGTGGTCTACTCCAATCAGAGTTCTATCTACCATGGCAAACCATGTGTCTTCCTGTTCTAATACCTGGAATGACCAGCGATACTCTTGCGTTAGGTGTAGATTCAAATAACCGAGACAGGTGATTCCCAAACTAACCGCGACCAGATACTTCCATTTTGGATAGAAAAAAAGCAAGGGAAGAAATGCGAAGTAGATCAATCCAATCCTTTGTAAGATACCTGGGATACGAATGGTATCCCAACCTCCACTGCCAAATAAGGAAAGTCCCAAACCTAAAACGATGAGTAAAACCCCACGCATCCCAATTTTTAAATATGGCTTTTCGAAATTTTCAATCTTACTGCCATTATTGGATCGTCCATACGAGGATTCAAATTGGCAATACATCGAAAAACCAACGGACCAAAGAAACATGGGGAATACCAAATCCGCAACATGGATACCTGAATCCTTTGCATGGCGAAAGGTATCGTACATATGAGTCCAGGAACCTGGACAGTTGACCATGACCATGAGTGCAACCGCCATCCCTCGTAAGATGTCGAGGGCCGAAACTCTCATGTTTGGCTAATGAAGAGATACTTTAAAATTTCTTCTCTAAGCAAATTGGTCTGAATGGGTTTTGTTAAGAATCCATTCATCCCTGCTTGGAAACATTTTTCTTTTTCCGATTCTAGAGCTCCTGCTGTCAGTGCAATGATTGGAGTTCTTAATCCGAGAGTCGATTCATACTGTCTGATTTCTTTAGTGGCACTGATACCATCTACAATTGGCATCTGAAGATCCATAAGGATCAAATCAAAAGTTTCAACCTGTACCATTTGGATGGCTTCTAGACCATCGTAAGCTATTTTGATCTTAACCTCATTCATGATTTTGGTGAGCATGGCTTTCAGTAAACTTGCGTTCAAATGATTGTCTTCTACAATAAGAATAGTTTTGGAATGGGATTCTTCTGATATGGGCTGTAGGTTTTCTTGTTTTTTAGGGAGAGATAGATTAGGTGCAGGAACAGCCGTTAGAGGAAGATCAAAATAGAAACGACTTCCTCTACCTACTTCACTTTCCAATTGTAATTCTGAATTCATCTTTTCTAAGAGATGAGAAGATATAGCAAGACCAAGGCCTGTTCCGCCATATTTTTTTGAAATGGATGAATCCGCTTGTGTAAACATTTTAAAAAGTTTTTGTTTTTGTGAATTTGAAATCCCTATTCCACTGTCTTCGATGGAAACAAATATAGATGCAAGTGCAGTCGCCGGTGTATTTAGCTCCACAGTCATTTTAACAAACCCATCTTCAGTAAACTTAACAGCATTTCCGAGAAGGTTTACAATGACTTGTTTCAATCGGACTGGATCTGTAACAAAAAATGGTGGAAGGGTTTCGCCTAAAATTAGGCTGAGTTCTAAGTTCTTTTTGATAGCAGATGTAGAAATGATCTTTATACAGTCTTCGAAAAAGGTTTTTGTTTCTGTGGTTTCAAAGTTTAAATCTAATTTGCCTGCTTCAATTTTTGAGAGATCTAGGATATCATTTATTAGTCCTAAAAGTGCGTGGGCAGAAGTGTTTGCATCGGAAAGGTATTTACTTTGGGTTTCTGTAAGTTCGGTATTTGCTAAGAGTTCCGTAAATCCAATCACACCATTGAGTGGAGTTCTGATTTCATGACTCATGTTCGCCAAAAATTCTGTTTTTGCTCTGTTCGCTTCTTCCGTTTCTTTTTTTGCATCTAAAAGTTCTTGTAAAAATTTTTCCTGGATCTTTTCCTGCAGCTTTCTTTCCGTTATTTCCTGAAAAGACCCTATTACTTTTATTACACGGTTTCCATCAAATACAGGTTTTCCGACCGCATTGACCCACTTAAAATTTCCTTTTTTACTAATTAACCTAAGCTCCAAATCAAAAGATTTGCCCAATTGGATCGCATCTTCAACAGCTTTCTGAATGATTGGTCTATCGTCGTTATGATAGAATTTAATTCCATCCTCTACATAATTCTCAGCACCAATAGGAATTTCATAAATATGGTAAACTTCATCCGTCCAAATCGTTTTGAAAGTTTCCGTAGAGGTAACCGGGAGAGTAACTTCCGA
>JALOTI010000327.1 GCA_025457985.1 Leptospira sp. | reverse complement strand
TGTATGAATTCAAAGAATTCTACAGGAAGATTGATTCAAACAAGATATCAATAGAGTCCCTTTCTTCCGTTTTCTTATCTAAAGAAAGATTTACAGGGATATGATATGAGTGAAGAACTTGTTCAAAAATTGGCAAAACAAGGGGAAGCCTTTGCAAAATCAGAGATGCGATTTATCCCCGATGATCTTTTACAGAAAATTCTCAGGAAAACTCCCGAAGAGTTAGATCTTTTGGACTTTGGAGTGATCTCCTTAGATGACAAAGGAATCATTAAAACTTTCAATGAATATGAAGGGAAAAAAGCCGGTGTGGATGCAAAATCTGCTATAGGAAAAAACTTTTTTACTGAAATAGCACCATGTACCAACAACCAAATTTTTTATGGAGCCTTTAAACAAGGTGTAGATGAAAGAAAGATGGATATGATTTTTCCATATACTTTCACATACAAAATGAAGCCAACTCCCGTAAAAATTCATCTCTACCGAGGGCCCGCGAGACCAACTAACTGGATATTTGTAAAATGGAATTAAAAATAATCGAAGAAGCAATAACGAACGAACAATTTACGAATGATGTTAATGAAAATTTTGAAGATTGGCGGGTAAATTTCTCGGTCTCAGATTCTGACTACGAGAACCAAAAAATTTGGTTCAATCATTTGATTCAAAATTTCTTAGATCTGCTCAGAGATGTCGAAGACGACGAGGAGCTCAGTGTTCTTGTTTTCTCTAAGTATGTTGAGTTGAAATGCCTTTGGAAGCAGTTGAATGCACAGGTACAATATCAAAATTTCAAAAAGGGTATGGCGGACTCTAACTTAGTCTTAAAAGCTTCGCTTGTCACATATATACTGATTGCGATTGAGCCTTTGTTACACGAAGATGATTTGGCAGAAATTCAGTCCTTTTTGACAAAACCTATCAGAGAGATCATGTATACCAAGACGCCAAATCAAGCGTTAGGTGGTGAAGATTTCTCAGAGGCAGATCAACTTTCAGAACAAATTGATTCACTTTATTATGATAAAGAATATCTATTCAAAAGGTTAGGAACTTGCGAACCAGAAGAAGTTGTTTCTATCATAAAGAATATGAGAGAACAGGTGAATAACCTTCAGGATGAGATGGTTGACTCCTGTGTCATAGGCAAATCGATTCAATTTTACGGAAAAAGAAAGATCACGGTCCATAAAAACTAAGTTTTGACATTCTTCAGGTTGGGCGGTTTCTCAACAAACGAGTTGCCCAAGGGCTAAACAGAAAAAAACCTGTTCCATAGTGATGGATATTAACCAGGTTTTGACGTATCTACAGGATCTTTTAGACAACCCGCAAAAATTAGTTACACTGAATGAGGAAGAGCGCCTCCAGCTACAAATCCTCTGTGGGCGGATTTCTAGACCGAACAAAAATGAGGTTCGCCTGCGCAATCGTACAGTTCGCCTAGAAAAACGAAACCAGATACGATCACTCGAAAGAAAAAAAACTTCAGAAACAGAAATTCGAAAAGCACGTGAGGCGACTGTTTTTTCTGCTCCCAAACAAATTTCTGATCTTACCAATCGATGGGATTGGGAAAAAGCGGAGATTCTTCCAAGACCTAAGAATTGTTATATTTGCAAAACTCCTTACACTAAACTTCATTTTTTTTACGATTCTATGTGTAAGGAATGTGCGGAACTAAATTATGAAAAGAGATACCAAAGGGCAGATCTGACAGGTATGGTTGCCGTGATAACTGGATCTCGGCTTAAAATTGGATACCATACAGCACTGATGATGTTACGATCGGGTGCTCAGGTCATAGCTACAACTCGGTTCCCAATTGATTCAGCAATCCGATTTTCTAAAGAAGAAGATTTCCATGAATGGAAACAACGCCTCCAAGTTTTTGGACTTGACTTAAGGCACACACCTTCTGTGGAAATATTCTGTAAATATCTAGAAACTCATTTGGATCGCCTTGACATACTTATCAATAATGCCGCACAAACTGTCCGAAGACCTCCAGGTTTTTATAGCCATTTGCTAAAAATGGAAACAACTTCTTGGAGTGAACTAACTCCAGACGTTCGGTCAATTTTGAGTTTTTATGAACATTGTAAAAATGATCTAAACCAAACATCTAACTCTGACACAAATGTTATGAAGGATACAGCGATTGCTCTTGCGGTTAGTTGGAACCACAAAACTCCAGGAGTAGGAATTAGATCTTCTGCCGCTCTTTCCCAAATTCCTTACTCTCACGACAATTCCAATGAACTGGAAACGGTATTTCCCGAAGGCAAATTAGATGCGGATCTCCAGCAGGTTGATCTTCGGAAAACGAATAGTTGGCGATTAAAATTGGGCGAAATCAATACATCGGAAATGCTAGAAGTACAACTTGTTAACGCGGTGGCTCCTTTCGTACTTTGCAATCGTTTGGTTTCGATTATGCGTCGAGATAATACTGGCAAAAAACATATCATTAACGTATCCGCTATGGAGGGTAAATTCCATAGGTTTAAAAAGGAAGATAGACACCCACATACAAATATGGCTAAGGCCGCTCTTAATATGTTAACTCATACCTCTGCAGGTGATTTTGCAAAAGATGGTATTTTTATGAATGCTGTGGACACGGGATGGGTAACAGATGAGGACCCGATAGAATTATCATTAAAGAAACAAAATCTTCACGATTTTCAGCCACCACTAGACATAGTTGATGGAGCCGCAAGAGTGATTGATCCACTGTTTCATGGAATACTCACAGGACAGCATGTTTATGGTAAATTTTTAAAAGACTACAAACCAATCGATTGGTAGTTAGATGTTCTATTTGATCCAACTGAATTTTGGAATTGAACTTGAATAAAAAAAAATTTCTAACTCGTTTTTTTATTTGTACTTGTACGAGTACGAATTTTTCTTTTTCTAATTTTTTTTAAACCCAGGTATTATCTTTTTTTTGGGAAATCCGTTCCTTTGTTTGTGAGGAACATGATGATTGCTTTAGATAAAACAGAAAACACTTACCAAGTAAATGCAACAAGCCTAGATGTATTTTACGTGCCCGTTTTAGAAGAAGAACTAGAACGACTCTTTCAATCTGGGGAAAATCCACTATTCATCGATTTCAGCCAAGTAGAGGAAGTTTCTTCAGCAGTATTGGGTCTCTTATTGCATAAAAGAATCCGTTTTCAAAAAGCTGGAAAAGATCTACTCTTAGTCCATGTCCAACCACAGATTCAAAAAATCCTAAAAATTCTGCACTTAGAGAAATACCTTATGCAGATCCAAACCGTATGAAAAAAAACTTATTTTGCTTTTTTCAGGAGAAGCCCAGAAAACGAACCCAATTCATTTCGAAGCAGATCCACTTTTCCAAATTGGTAAAGGACAGAGTGTTTTCCTAAATCCTTTAAAAAGAAAGTTTCTTTACCAAAATTCAAAAAGACCAAAATTTCTTCCTCTTTCCATTTTCTCACATAGGCAAGTAACGATTCAGATTCTACTGGCAAAAGATCGAGTTTTCCAAATTGAAGGGCTTTTTCCTTTTTCCGGATTTGAATCAATTTTTGATAGTGTTTCCAAAGCGAATTCTCGTCTGTTTTTTGAT
>JALOTI010000326.1 GCA_025457985.1 Leptospira sp. | reverse complement strand
TGGATTCATTTAAAAAATCCTTTAATCCAATTTTGGGTTTTGTTATAATTTCACTAGCTCCCAAGGCAAGCGCTAGAACTGCCGTTTCAGATCCTTTTTCCGTTAGAGTGGAACATATAACCACGGGAGTTGGACGTTCCCTCATAATTTTTTTGAGAAAAGTCAGACCATCCATTCTTGGCATTTCGATATCCAATACGATGACATCTGGCCAATTTTCATTCATCTTTTCCATAGCAAAAATTGGATCAGAGGCCGCGCCTAAATATTCAAAATTGGAGTCAGTTTTGAAAACTTCACTTAATACTTGTCTTACGACAGCAGAATCATCTATAACAAAAACTTTGATTTTATTCATATAATTCCCAAGGATTATCTATTTTTTCTCAACCCAAACTTCTCCATCCCAAATCGTAAAATAAATCTTCCGACTTAGAGTTCCACCTGTATCTTCAGATAAAATTTTTATCTCATTCTCTTGTAAGATTTTGGTAGCATAATCAATATTTTTTTTACCGATCTGTTTTGCTGATGATTCAGAATCGAGTAAACTCTCTTCTTCTTTTAAAAACATAGTCGAGCCACCAAACAGTTTAGCGATAAAATCACGAGGTTGTAGCCTCATTTTTTTCATTTCATTGAAAAAGTAATGAATCGCATTGATACCATATCTAGTGCTCATACTCTCAGCAAATTTTATGTCTTGTGTTTCAGGGAGTAGATAATGACACATTCCACCGACTTTTTTACTGGGACACCAAAGAACGATGGAAACACAGGATCCGAGTAGGGTTCTTAGCCGAATATTTTTTCCACCGAAGTAAATGTCTCCAGGATTGAGAAAAATATCCGTTACAAAGTTTGGTGAATCCATATCTCTAATTCATAGTTGTCGACTTTTCATGTATTTGTTGGAATTCTTCCAAGTTTAAGATTTTATCCAATTTTAGAATAATAACAAATTGGGATTCAAGTTTTCCTAGTCCTGCTATAAAATCGAGTCGTATCTTATTTCCAAAATTAGGAGCATCCTCTATTGAATCATCTGGTATATCAACAACCTCATTGACGGAATCCACTAAAAGACCAACATCAATACTTTCTTTTTCCAACTGAATCTCAGTAATGATGATACATGTTTTCCGATTGAGTTCCGATGTTTTTTTATAGAATCTATGATTCAGATCAAGTACAGGTACAACATGTCCCCGAAGATTGATAACGCCTGGAATATAATCTGGCATCATGGGTACGTGAGTTATCGATTCGTACTCAATGATTTCTTTTATATGCAAAATCCCAAGGCCGAATACCTCTTCGGAGATTTTAAAGGTTAAGTACTGAATTTCTTGCATACATAATCCTTAAAATTTTTGGAATCGATCTTTATCGATCATATCGGTTCTCTTTTTCTCAGGTGCTACTTGTTTCCTGTCCGAAGTTACCTGTTTGGATGCGGTTGAGGATGCTGGCTTTCGTGCGAATTCGAAATCAGTGGTGCTAGACTTTCCAAGCTCAAAAAAACTAACAGAGGAAAGAAGTCTCTCTGCCTGGGCTTGTAGTTCTTCAGCGATAGCTGCAAGTTCTTCGGATGCACTGGCTGATTGTTGGGAAACTTGGTCTAATTGTCCCATAGCCTTGTTGACTTCGTTTACACCTGAAGACTGTTCCTGGCTAGCAGCCGCAATCTCTTGAACTAGATCGGCTGTTTTATTGATCGCGGGAACTATTTCTTCAATAAGTTTTCCTGCAGACTCTGCAATTTGAACAGAACTACCGGCAAGAGTTCCAATTTCATTCGCTGATTTTTGAGATCTCTCGGCTAATTTTCTGACTTCAGATGCAACGACTGCAAACCCTTTACCATGTTCTCCCGCCCTTGCTGCCTCGATAGCAGCATTTAATGCCAGTAAGTTGGTTTGATAGGCTATATCTTCGATGATCGAAATTTTATCCGCAATTTCTTTCATCGCTTTGACTGTATTTTTAACGGCTTCTCCACCTTGTTTGGCGTCCTTTGACGATTTAGTTGCAATCGAGTCCGTTTGTTTGGCGTTTTCTGCATTTTGATCAATGGAAGCACCCATCTCTTCTAGCGAAGCTGATGTTTCTTCCACGGAGGCAGCCTGTTCACTTGCACCTTGAGAAAGTGTGGATGCAGTTTGTGAGACTTCATCTGCTGCAGTCACAAGAGCATTTGTGTTTGTTCTAACTTCGTTAATGATTTCTACAAGTTTGTTTGCTGTATTATTAAACGAGTTTTTGAGTCGTTCGAAACCACCCGAATATTCGTTTGTGATCAGTTTCGTGAGATCTCCCTTTTCAAATGCGGCAAGTCCCACAACTAAATCTTCCACAATACGATTCGTTTCGATGGAAAGTAATTTCTGATTCGTTATATCAGTTGCAAATTTTACTACCTTATATGGTTTTCCACTTAAATCGAGGATAGGGCTGTAGACAGCAGAAATCCAAACCTCTTTACCCCCTTTGGCGATTCGTTTGTATTCTGCTATTTGAAATTCACCTCGGTTCAAACTTGCCCAAAAATTTCTATAATCCTCGGTACTTGCATAGCTAGGTTCAACAAAAATCTTATGGTGTTGGCCTAATATCTCATTTAGACTGTAACCCATTGTTTTTAAGAAAATATCGTTAGCTGTAATGATTGTTCCATCCATATTGAACTCGATTGTTGCTTGAGCACGGTTGATGGATTGGATTTGACCAATAAACTCTTGATCCTTAATTTTTTGTAGAGTGATATCTGAAGCGAACTTAATGACCTTGTAAGGTTTTCCATTTGTATCGAGTATTGGAGTATACGTCGCTTGTAACCAAACTTCTTTTCCTCCTTTACCAATCCTTTTGTATTCCGCCTTTTGAAATTCACCTCGGTTCAGACTTTCCCAGAATTTTTTATAATCATCAGAGTTTGCTTCTTTAGGGTCTACTAGTACTCTGTGGTGTTGGTTTTGGATTTCTGATAATTGGTATCCAAAAAGTGATAAAAAGTTCTCGTTCGCAGATACAATTGTCCCATCCATGCGGAACTCTATCGTTGCCTGGGATTTGTCTACAGCTCTATCATGTGCATTCTTTTCCGTAACATCTGCCCACTCTACCACGGAACCAAGTCGGGCACCAGAATTTGTTAGTATCGGATTAGCGATTAAATCAAATTCTCTGTTCCCGATTTTAATCGATGTTTTGTATTCCGATGTAAAGGATCCTAAAATCCTTCGTTGGTGACTAGGATCTTTATGATACCCATCTATATTACTCCCCATAAGTTTGGATAATGAAAAATTGGAGAGTTGGGTTTGAATATCAGATTGAGACTTTGCAAACATTTTATGGATTGCTTTGTTCATATAGACAACATTTAAGTTATTGTCCGCCATCATTACATTTGTGGACACATTGTCCAAGGCTGATCGTATTTGCAGAGCCTCCTCTAATGGTTTGGATACTTGTCTTTGGAGTAACAAAAACAAAATTAAAGAAGCTACAAGAAATAGTATAGACCCGAGAACTAAGGGGTTAAGGAAAGAGAATGAAGGTTCGACACTTGAATCGTTTTGATTTTTTATTAAGTTTGATTTCCAAG
>JALOTI010000325.1 GCA_025457985.1 Leptospira sp. | reverse complement strand
CCTCTTCTGCGCTTTATGGTTCGGATGCAATGGCAGGTGTGATCAATATCATAACCAAAGAAGCCAAGGGACCTGTATCGGTAGATTTTCGTACATTAGGTGGCGGCGGCAGTCCGCTGTACTACGGTCCGACCAATGAGTTTCGAAATTATGGTTCCATGGGGATACGTAAAGAAAATCTTTCGACAATCTTCACAGTTGGTTGGCATAAAGGAGGCGGATATGACTTAACAGTAGACGCAACACCTGGTCCGACAAGTGGTCGTTATTCTTCCCTTTCTCCTACATACAATACTTTCCCTTCCAATATTGGTCTTTTAAATTCTTACTATATAGGAACTAGATTCCCAAGTTACCAACCACCTTTGGAATCTACGACGGGAAGTGCATTCAATGATATGAATGTTTCTAATAAAACCGTTTATCGTTTTGCTGAGAATTTAATACTCACAACGGGTGTCTTTTATCGGTATCTAGACCAATCGGCAGTAGACAGTGCCTTACCTAGGACGACTTATGATCGCAGAAATAAAACAAGTGATTTTATGATTTCATCCAATCTGGATTGGGAACTATCTAAAAAATGGAATTTTAATTTAAATGCAAATCATTCTAATTTTTTTGATACATTTATCACAGACCAGAGAAGAGCCGATGACTTAGATACAAAACAAACCACTAACAATTCTGTTTCGGAGCTAAGGAAAAGGATTGATTATAAATTCTCTGAGAATCATATCACTTCAGTCGGAGTAGAAACATTGTATGATAGACTTTCTTCTGCAAGGATTGCTCCTGATTGTAAACGAAACTTTCCTAATTTTTGTATTGATGACTTCAATCCTGATATAACAAAAAAGCAAACAGTGAATGGAAATGCAGACCGATATAGAAATGCATTCTTTGTCCAAGATGAATGGAGAATTTCTGATGCTCCTCGGATACAAATTGTACCTGGTATACGATATGATGTAGATTCCATATACGGAGGACAATGGCTTCCAAAACTTGCTGTTCGATATGATATTACAGACCAATTTAGAATTAGAGCAGCAAATGGTCTTGGATACCGAGCGCCCAGTTTTCAAGATCTCTATTTTAATTTTGTAAACCCTGGAGTAGGCTACCGCGTTGCTGGAAATCCAAATCTGAGGCCTGAGTTTTCGAGAAGTTATAATTTGGGTGCGGAATGGGATCTCACCAAACGAATCTGGATAAGTTCAAATCTATTCTATAATCAAATTGATAACTTGATAGGTTTTCGAACAAACCCTGGAATAGATACATCAGGTTTGTTGGTTTTTCAAACAGCGAACTATGCAAAGGCAAAGACACAAGGGATTGAATCTTCCATTAATATAAAGTTAAACGAAGTTGTTGGAATTGGTGGTGGTTTTACTTATACAGATACAAAAGACGAATTGACCAACTTGCCATTAGAAGGAAGAGGTCCGCATAGATGGAACGTAAATCTAAAACTAGAAAACAAATCGTCTGGTTCTAGTTTGACAGTCTTTGGAATTGTTTTTGGAAAACAACCCTACTATTGTATCAAAAATCCGTTTTGGTGTAATCCTGACTTTGATGATAGTTTATCGGGAGTAGGTCTCTTTTTACAATCTCTTTCGGAAAGAAATATCGATTTGTTCTTTAATGACGTACCCGAAGCTGTTTCCTTGTATTGTAGTGAGAGGAATAATTCTTTTTGTACCAGAGAACAAACATTTGGTGTTCGGATGCGAAATGCTTATACACAATTGAATCTAAAATTCAACCAAAGGTTCTTTGAACAGTTTGCTTGGTTTGTGGGTGTGGACAATCTGCTTGACGAGTGGGATGTTAGATTCAACCCCCAAAGGCCAAGATTTATCTACTTTGGATTAGACGGTAATTTTACATTTAGCGAAAGTCATAGCTCCAATTGAAATCCTGAGATTCGTTTTGTATAATTTTCCAATCCTTTTTCCCAAGTGGATGGATCGCCGATCAGAACTACTTCTGATTTGGCTCTGGTGATGGCTGTATACAAAATCTGTCGGTTTAAAATCGCATTTGTTTCTTTAGCATCAGTTTGTGTTTCACCAGTTGGCGGAAGGTATAAAAACACCCGTTTGTATTCGGATCCTTGGCTCTTGTGTACTGTTAGAAAGAATGCGGGGCTATGGTTGGGTAAGGTATCTAAGGCAAAGGATCGTAAGCTGTTTTCTATTAAAAATACTCCACGTAACTCACCCTCTATTTCAATCACCAGCCCAATATCTCCATTGAATAGTTTTCTGGATGGATCGTTCACTTCAATGAGAAGTGGCATCCCTTCAAAGTAAAAATTTTGATTGAGGTGTTTGGAATGGATTGGTTTTGATTTTTTATCCATCTGCAAACGTGAGATTTTCTTTTCCGCAAGCGAAATCAATTGGCTTTGTATCGATTCCAATCCAAAGTAATTATTTCGAAAGATCGTTAGACATCTATTGCGACCAATCTGAGATGCGAATCTCTCTATGGTTTCTGGATTAGAGAAACTATCTTTCGTTAGCTTCCACTCATGTATCTGAAGGACCTCAGGCCAAAAAACCTCTTTCCACAAAAATTCAATCATTTCGTTTCTTTGGATCTGAGTGTCCTTAAGTTTTAGTCCATCCAACCAATAGATATTTTTATCTTTGGGTTTGAATACGCCTATCTCCAAAGAATCCATCGGGATCGCAGTACTAATATTGGGAGTCGAAACAGCATTAAATGATGTTTGGATTTCTTTTGAAATCTTAGATAAGGAACTAGAATCATCAAAGCGTTTGCTTATGGTTAGCTTAGACAAAAAATCTGATTTTCCTTCCAATACATTTGCCAAATCTGAAATCACATTTCCTTTTTCGACGGAAGGCAATTGGTGTGGATCTCCCAGAAGGATGATTTGGTTCCCTTCCTTCATAGCATCTAAAAAGAGATTCATCATCTTTAGGTCTACCATCGAAATCTCATCTAGGATAAACAACTTTTGAGTGAGATACCTTTCGGTTCCAAATTTGGGGATACCTGTCTTGGGATTCAGTTTTAAAAGGGAATGGATGGTTTGTCCCTTGAAGGAATTGTAAATTAAATTTTCTGGTTCCATCTGGGATACGTTTCGTTGGATCGATTCAGTGAGTCTCTGTGCTGCCCTTCCTGTGGGCGCAACCAAAACGATATCTTTCGGATTTGGCAAGATCTCCATCTTTTCCATAACCTTTAGGAGAAAGGATATAACGGATGTTTTACCTGTCCCTGGACCACCTGTAACTAGATGGAAATTGGAGGTTAAGATGCCTTCGATAGCACCCGCCTGTTCATCTGTTAGTTTGAAAATTTGGTTACCGGAATTCTCTCGGAAGGTTTTCTGGAGTGATTCCAATTCCTCATTTAATTTTCTTGTATCAATGGTTGTCGTAGAGCCTGGCTTTAGGAAGTTTTTGAGATGAGATTCGAATTTTTGTAATTCCGCAAAATCCTTTTGGAAAAAAAATGAGTTGGTTTCATTTATCTTTCGTTTTGCGAAGATTGGACTTTGAATCTTTGAATGAATACTATCATCAATTGCCTTGGTAATAGCTAAATTGCCCTGATTTGTGGC
>JALOTI010000324.1 GCA_025457985.1 Leptospira sp. | reverse complement strand
GATGCGGTCAGAGATATCTCTATAAAATTTACCATTCGATCTTTTACAATTTTGTCAGAGATACGGAATTCAACTGGGTGTCCTATAATTTCATAAGACTCAAAACTCTCCTTACTTTCCATCTTTTCATAATGTTCCATTCGAGGAGGTTTGTAAAAACTGGGACCATTTTTCAAAACCGTTATTGTGTAATCTTCGGAATCTTTACTTTTTTTGATTTGGAAAACCAGGTGATTTTCTGAAATCGCATTACAACGTGTAGCTAACTGGCCTGTGCGCGACCCAATGGAAAAATTTGCAAATCGACTCATTTCATCCACTACAAGGTCATAGTGGTCACCCGTTTGTACAGGTATAAATCGATCGGATTCTTTAAGTATAAAAAAGGGGAGTATAAATTGGTGGTAGATTACAAACAGAAAGCCCGCAGTGGCTATTGTAAGTGTCCCACCTAATATTAGTATGAAGCTGTCTAGAATGGCAATCGCTAAAAAATCCAAAAAGCGATTACCTTTTAAAGTCGACTTTGTGTTCTTCCTTTTTAGGGGCTGGACTTCGAGTTACTAAACTTAATAGATCCTTAACCTCTTCGGGAGAAATGATTTGTTCCATTTTCTCTTCCAAAGAAACAGGTGAATGTTTCATCACAAGGTCCTCTGGTTTTGGATCCTTTGAGGTTTTTTCAAGTTTTGAAAGATCCTTGGATTTTTTTGAAGAGGAATCTGGCAATTGCCCTTCTTCGTCGCTATGTTTCCCCGTCTGGGTTTGTAGGGATGGAGGAACAAACTTGTCAGTTCCCGAAACGATAGATATATTCATAGTCCCAAACCTCCTTGTCTAGGATAAGAGAGAGAAATCCTTTTCCCTCACTCTTTAAGATCGACAAGGTTAAAGTTTGCTTTAGATTTTTTCACAAAAAACTGCATAAAACTTAAAAATACCTCAGAAAATCGACAGTTTATGGTTTGATCTAGCGATTTGAAGGCGGGAACCTGGCAGAGATGGAAATAAATTCAAAAAATTGGTTCGAAAGTCCACTTTCTAAGGTGGTTTTAGGTTTAAATGTAATTCTACTTATTTTGGTAGCCGTAAGTGCTCCGGCCTTTATCCGAGAGAACTTTACCCAAGATGCTGTAAAAATTGACGGAAAAAAATACGATCTCAGCGATGTTAAGAAATCCAATCCGATTGCTTTTTCAAAATTTCAATCAGAGTATAAGAACTTGATTAAAAATACCCTGAGTGAATTTGCACAGGACAAACTTTTTGAAATAGTTGCGAAAGAGAAGAATATAAAACCAGCTGAAGTTTTGACTCAAGGATTTGTAGTAAAAGAACCTTCAGACGAAGAAGTTTTACAAATTTATAACCAATACAAATCACAATTAGGTGGCAAGTCTTTTGCCGAAACAAAGGATCGGATTGTTGGTCTCCTAAAAAGTCAACAAGAGCAAGAATTCGGAAAAAATGCTTACCGGGAAATCGTTTCAAAATACCCAGTTGAGTTTTTAATCCGAGAACCAGAAGTTGTACGGGTTCAGGTCGCAACTAAAAATAATCCAAGCCTTGGTCCAGAAAACGCGAAGATTACCGTTATTGAATTTTCAGATTTTGAATGTCCATACTGCAAAAGAAGTCAGGATGTGAATAGAAGACTTCGAGATAAATACAAAGACAAAATCAAGTGGGTATTTCGAGACTTTCCTTTGCCGTTTCACCCTGATGCAATGTATGCTCACATGGCTGCAAACTGTGCCATTAGTGAAGGTAAATACTGGGATGTATTTAATGTCCTTTTTGAAAACTCAGGTAATTTAGCCCAAGCAAACGTTGATTACTTGGTAACCAAGGCTGGCCTAGATAAATCAAAATACCAAACTTGTATGAAAAATTCCTCTGCGTTAAAAGCGGAGATTGACAGTGATATACAAGATGGACAAAAAGTTGGTGTAAGTGGAACTCCTGCTTTTTTTATCAATGGGATTTTTGTTTCGGGTGCTCTTCCGTTTGAAAGCTTTGAAGAGATCATCGAAAAAGAACTAAACAATTGATTTTATAAAATTTTAAGAATTCAAAACTAAATAAGGATAGATTATGAGTAAAACAGTAAAAGTAGCCGTTACAGGAGCTGCCGGACAAATCGGTTATGCTCTTCTTTTTAGAATTGCATCAGGACAGATGTTTGGACCTGACACTGCCGTTGAACTCCAATTACTGGAGCTTGAGCAAGCACTCCCAGCTGCTAAAGGAGTCATAATGGAATTGGATGACTGTGCGTTCCCTCTTTTGGAAAAGGTTACAGTGACATCCAATTTGGATGAGGCATTCAAAGATATAAACTGGGCACTTCTAGTTGGTTCTGTTCCAAGAAAAGCAGGAATGGAAAGGGGAGACCTACTTAAAATCAATGGTGGGATCTTTACTACTCAAGGTAAGGCAATAGAACAAAACGCTGCGAACGACGTACGGGTATTAGTCGTTGGAAACCCATGTAATACAAATGCTTTAATTGCAATGAATAATGCTAAAGGAATACCTTCTGACAGATGGTTTGCGATGACAGGTCTTGATGAAAACCGTGCAAAAACTCAGCTTGCACAGAAAGCAGGTGTTCTAGTAAAAGATGTATCCAATGTGGCTATCTGGGGTAATCACTCAGCAACTCAATATCCAGATTTCTTTAATGCGAAGATAAAAGGTAAACCGGCTACGGATCTCATCAAAGACGAAGCATGGTTAAAAGGTGATTTTATATCCACCGTACAAAAACGCGGTGCAGCTATCATTGCAGCTAGAGGAGCTTCCTCTGCAGCCTCAGCGGCCAATGCAGTTGTTGATACAGTGCATAACATTGTAACCCCAACAAAGGCAGGTGATTGGTTCAGTGCTGCATGTGCGTCAAATGGTGAATACGGCGTGGACAAAGGTCTAATTTTTGGATATCCTTTGAAATCGGATGGAAAGAAAGTAGAGATCGTTACTGGGCTTGAAATCAATTCCTTTGGAAAAGAAAAATTCGATATCACGCATAAAGAATTGCAAGAAGAGAGAGATGAAGTCAAAGGAATGTTAGGCTAGAAGAACAGTCCCAAGATATTTAATTCTTTTCGTGAAGAATCCCAGAAGCTCTTAGAGAGTATCTGGGATTTTTTTTATCATAGAAACAAATCTTTCGGGTTCTTCGAAGAAGGGTAGGTGAGCACTTTTTTCGAATAACCAGAATTGAACTTTTGGAAAATCTTTTAGAATCGGATCCCAAGTAAAATAAGGTGCCACTTGGAAATCGTATTTGCCCATTAGGATCGTAATCGGTATATGTATTTCGCGCAGATAATGGGAAACCTCAATTTCTACATACTCCCTTCCGAAAGATGATCAAATGCTAATTTGTTTGTTTGGACACCTTCCCAAAAATCAAAGGAACTCATTAACATAAAAATCCCAGTCAGAAATTGTATTGAGGTAATTTGAATATTTTTCCATATAGTTGTAGCGTGCAACTATATGATTGCAATATGCAACTAAAATTTCCTTGATAAGTCTTTATTCTGAAATATAATTAGGTTTATGACCAATTTACAGTCTTTTTTAGGAATATATATGAGTGACAC
>JALOTI010000323.1 GCA_025457985.1 Leptospira sp. | reverse complement strand
AGAAAAGGAAAAATATCAAAATTTTTTCGATAAATTGGAAAACTTCAAATTGAAGTTTCCAATCGAAACAGAAGCTCTGATCCAAAACGGTTCGAACTTGAGTAAAAATTTAATCGAACTCATACAAGAATTTCCTTTTGAAAAATTTCCCAATTCAGATATTCAAAAATTTGCCAAAACTGTTCAAGAAAGTGTTCTAATCCTGCATAAATTGGAGGAACGCGTAAATACTCAAAAGCAAGATGGGACAGAGACTCTTATCGAAGAATGGATCGAAAGTTTTAAATCCAAAATAAAAGAAAATTCAGAAAATACTCTGACACTTACCAAGATTGACCTAAATCATGAAGTGCGCTTATTGGATCTCAAAGTAGAGTCTCAAAGACTAAATGCGGTAAATCGTTTAGTTTCTACTCTTGAACAAGAGTTTGGTTGTATGGAATTAAAAGAAAATGAAATCCATGTTTTATTTGCAATCGATCAAAGATTTTATTCGAAGATTGCAAAACAGACCTTTGAGCTTTCTAAGTATGATTCTAATTATCGAAACGAACTTCCCATCTTAGACATGATAAAGGCAAAACTCAAAGATCGATCAGATCCTCTATTTGATCTTTCTGAAAAAAAGAATTCCGATATAGATGCGACAGTTACCAAAGAAGTAAAATCGAAACAGAAAAATATTAGTCTATTACGCAAGATCTCAAAAAGATTAAATTTAACTTATACACTGTTACTTTCGATAAGTCTTGTAAGTTTTGCAACAGTAACATCCGTTCTATTGAATAAACCAAAACTCATATTTTATGGCGTACCGTTTGGAATCTTTATAGGAGTACTTTTTGGCTATATCTTTCGAAAAGATGATCCTAAACCCAAACTTCTCGAACCAAGTGAATCGGAAAGACCTGAAAAACCAAATGAGATCACAAAAATTGCCGAAAAATTTATCTATCCTAAAAAATTTAATAGCATCAACGAAAAGGTCTACGATTCGAAAAGACTGCGATTTCGCATTGAGGAATCCCTGAATGATATTTGTTTTGAGTTGAAAGAAGACTTTGAAAAAATCGATGGAAACAAAATGATTGCAGAAATAGAATACGCAATCCACCAAATTTCTATTATAATTAAAATTCCTGAAGCCTTAATCGTGAAAGGTCGGTCTAAAGAATTGATAGTAAACCGATCTGATTTCAGGACGGTGCTCTTCAGAACACAGTTAGCTGATTATTATAGAAAGGAAGTAGGTCTTTACAAAAATGACAGAGACCAACTAGACTATTTACAATTTATCATTAGAGAACTTGAATTCGGATATAACAAATATATTAAATCTTAAACTTGGAAGTAGTATGAAGTTTTTATCAATCCTCTTAAGTGTAATTCTGTCCTTTTCATGTGCCAAAGAAACTATAGATATAGAATCTTGGATTCAAAACAACAAATCAGAAAAGGTATTAAACCTATCTAAAAAAGAATTGGTTACACTCCCTCCATCCATTCAAAATTTAGAATCTGTCGAAGAGTTGACTCTTCAATACAACTCCCTCACCTCTCTGCCAAAAGAAATGGGAAATTTGCAAAAATTGCGAATTCTCAATGTATTTGGAAATCCGATTGGTGAATTACCAGAGGAGCTTAAAAATTTGCAAAAATTGGAAGTCTTACTTCTTGGTAGAACGGATATTCGAACAGTTCCCAATTTTTTACCAGAACTCCCAGCATTAAAAACCCTTGCCCTTGATGAAACAAAACTAATGTTAACTGAGGATGATATTGAGATCCTTGCCAAAATCCCAAACCTAGAAATCCTAGATATTACACTTCTGAGGGAATTCAAAACCCTTCCAAAAAACATAGGTAAACTAAAGCATCTCAAAGGCATTTATATGCAGAAAATCCCTTTGGAAAAGGAAGATGTGCGACGATTGAGAGACGAATTGCCCGGCGTCAAAGTTAAACTCTAATTTTTACGTTTTCTCTTTCCGCCCAATTTTAGACTGTGGCTTTGTATGGCAAAAACGGAAAAAGAAAATCCCTACTCAAACACGGTACTTTTACCAAAAACCGATTTCCCGATGAAGGCAGATCTCGCGACTCGGGAGCCAGCTCAAATTTCAGAATGGAAATCAAACCAAACCTTCCAAAAGATGAAGGATGCCAGAAAGGATAAACCAAAGTTTACCCTACATGATGGCCCACCCTATGCTAATGGAAATTTCCATACAGGACACTCTCTCAACAAAATACTCAAAGATATTATAATTAAATCAAAATCAATGTTAGGATATTCTTCTGACATGATACCAGGGTGGGATTGTCATGGTCTTCCTATTGAGGTTCAAGTTTTAAAGAATCTCGGAAAGGAAGCTAGAAATACGAGCCCTAGTGAACTCCGAAAAAAATGCCGTGAATATGCGGCGGAGTTTGTAGGTAAACAGAGCGAAGACCTAACTAGATTTCTCTGTTTTTTTGATCCATCTAACATTTATCTTACGATGGACCCAAAATTTGAAGCAAGGATTGTTGAAGTCTTCGGGGATCTTTTCTCAAAAGGATATATATACAAAGGAAAAAAGCCCGTTTACTGGTGCATTGATTTAGCTACGGCACATGCAGAAGCAGAAATCGAATATCAAAACCACGTATCGCCAAGTATTTATGTAAAATTTCCAATCAAAGGCCAAACAGATTCTTTTTGTTTGATTTGGACCACTACTCCTTGGACATTGCCAGCAAATCTTGCAATTTGTTTCAACGAGGAATTAGAATATTCTTATTTTAAGTCTTCCGAACATGGAACATTGATTTTAGCGGATGGACTACAAGAGGCTGTTCAAACTAAAACTGGAATTCAACTGACAAAAATTAAGCCCGTGTCGACGAGTGAACTTAAATCACTTACTTTCCAGCATCCATTTTTAGATAGAGAATCGGTTCCTCTGTTTGGTAGCCATGTTACTTTAGATGCAGGAACAGGTTGTGTCCACACAGCTCCTGGTCATGGAACAGATGACTACCGTGTCGGAACACAAGCAGGTCTACCACCACTCTCTCCTGTTGATGATTACGGACGTTATACGGACGAATTTTCAATGATGAAAGGAATTAAGATTTGGGATGCAAATCCAAAGATAATCGAACTTCTAAAAGAAAAGAATTTGATGTTCCATCATTCTGAATTCACACATTCCTACCCCCATAGTTGGCGAAGTAAAAAACCTTTGATTTTTCGAGCAACTCCACAGTGGTTTTTTTCGATCGATCATAACAATTTACGAAAGGAAGCTCTAGATGCAATTGAAAAGGTAGATTGGATTCCTGATTGGGGAATTACAAGAATTCGATCCATGGTCGAAAATAGGCCTGACTGGTGTTTGTCGAGGCAACGAAATTGGGGAGTCCCAATTCCTTCCTTTACATGTAAATCCTGTGGTGAGACTCATCTAGACGAAGCTACAATCAAACATTTTATCGAGATTGTAAAACAAGAAGGGATAGAAGTTTGGTATGAAAAAGACGCTAAAGAACTTTTGCCACCAAACACAACATGTAAATCTTGTGGAAGTTCTGATCTGAAACAGGACAAAGATATTTTGGATGTCTGGTTTGATTCTGG
>JALOTI010000322.1 GCA_025457985.1 Leptospira sp. | reverse complement strand
TCAGTCGCAAATTTTTCATTCAAATTAAAACAGAGTTTTAGATCCAACTGGGAAAGTGAAATCGTTTCGGAGAGACGAATTACCCCAGTTCCAGTAAGTTTTACAACGGAAGAATCCATGCTTAATTTTTCAACCAGGAGTTTTCCTCCTCGGATTTTATAAGAAAGATTTAGTTTTTTGATATCCGTTCCTTTTAAACTTCCTAAGAAGGGAATCTCCATAGATTCGAGTATTTTAGCGCCCGTTATTTCAAACTCGCCATCTCCACTCCATTTCGTTATTTTATCGTCGAAAGAAGAAATATGGAAGGGAATTTGAAGTGATTGGGCAGAAATAGACCAATCATTTCCTTCAAACTTCAAATAACCTATTTCAGCGTCTCCATCCAATTTTGATTGGAACACACCTAAAATGGATAGAGAAACACTTAACTCTTCCATTTTCAGACTGGAACCGCTCGGAAAGCTCACTAAAAAACTATCAAAGGACTTTCTGCCAAAAATCGGAAAATGAATCTCTTTTGCATCCAAAACTATACCAGTCTCTTTGCCAGCTCGAATGAGAAGGGATCGAACAATTTCGTTAAAAGGAAAAATAAAAAAAGTAAAAATAAAGAACGACAAAAATGCGATCCCGACTAAAGCAAAAAGTTGTTGTCTGTTGAGCCTTCCCGATTCTTCATCGGAGTCTTCATCATCTCCGAAATTTTCTTCTTCAAGAAGTGCTTCAACCGCCTGAAGATCTTCTAAAACTTCCTCTTCCAGTTCTCTTTCCGTTTCTTTTTCCATTTTTTATTTTCCTTTTGTCAAACGGCTGTAGGAAGAAATCTTAATTGTGACATCATATACTTCTTTTTCGGCAAATGGTTTGCGAAAGGTTAATAAATCTACCTTTGCTTGCATTTGTTTGTTTTTCTCAATATCATAAATTAACTTAATAATGTCTTGAAGAAGGACCGAACGAAAAGAAACGTCAATAGTGATTTTATTATAATCTTTTCGGATAATAGTACTGGAATCCTTTTGGTTCTGAACTTTTTCTTTAAGATTATACCGCACCAAAATTTGATCCAGTTTGGAATACATAACACTTACATCTTCTTCACTTCCGCCTGTTTGCAGACTTTTAAGATAGTTGTATTCCCGAATCACACGATCCAATTGTGTTGCTTCGGATCTTGTTTCAAAAATTTCATCTGTAAGAGAATTTCTAAAATCTATAAGGAGAGAAAGAATAGTATATATTCCCAATAGAGTCACAAGTAAGATAGCACCGGCGACCATAAGCCGTTCTCTATCTGTCAAACGATCAAACATTATAATTCCTCCTTTGGAACTACAATGTCCATTTTGATTTTGAAACTTACTTTAAATTTATTAACACCTGTTATCAATCGTTTGTTTTGAACCTGAATATTGGTAAATTTTTCGGACTTTTCAAGTGCCGCTTGGATTACCCCTATTTCTCCGAACTCATTCACTCGTCCGAATATTTGGATTTCATTATCTTCGTAATTGAACTGATCTAATACAAAAGGTTGTACTTCGGAGCTTGGAAACTGATCCGTTGCCTCATGCAGTAAATCTAGAATACTTTCCTGCGAGAGAAACAATCGGTATATCTCCGTTTTTTTCTTTTCAGCTTTTAGTTTTTCTGAGGCAATCCTTAATACATCATCTTCCTCTGAAATTTCACCACCAATACCTTGTTTGTATTTCTCAACCAATATTTTTTTATTTGCAGCTATCTTTCGTTTATCGAGTAAAATCCCTATAAAAAAAACTGCAAGTAGTAAAACCAATGAAATAGATACTAATATAATGTGAGGTTTATAAGCTGTCAGTTTAAATCGATTAGTCGATATACGTTTGGAAAAATTTGTTGTTAAAAAATTTACTTGGTTTCGGGATTCGTAATGTACACCCGTTGCGATGGCAGTGACAAAGCGGGGGTCATCAATGCCTAGAAACTCATAACGACTTGTTTTGATGCCTAGTTTTTCTTCAAAGAGTGGCAAAAGGCCCGGAAGTAAACTCCCACCACCAGAAAGTAAAATCATACCAGGTCTTTCTTTTTCTGGCAAAGAAAAGATACTATTTTCAATTTCATGCAATAAGGAATCGATTTTATGGAAGATGAATTTTTTAATCCCTTTCCACTGGATAAGCGAAATTCCAGTTTTTTGTAGGAATGCCACCTCTTCCTGTTTTTCGATTGTGTCCGTGAGGACACCCATTGGAAAAAACTCTTTGAGCTCTCTTGCTTCCTCAGCTTCTATTTTTAGAATTTGAACAAGTTCTGCAGTGATTTCCTCCCCTCCCGTATAAATCTGTCTCGTGTGTCTGAGTTTTCCTTGGAAAAGTACATTCAGTACGGTATACTTACCGCCCATATCAATTTGGAGTATATTATCCTCGGAAATGAGATTGGGATAATTTTTTGAGATAAGGGTCGAGAGAACAAAAGAATCAAGAGATAGACAGGAAAGGTGCAAATCCCCCTTAGCAAATGGTTTGAGTGCCCGAAGCAATTCGGAATGATGGACGTTGAAACAAATCACTTCGGAATTCTCTTTACCTACACGCCAAGTCTTTCCAATTACTTCTAATTCCTCCATCGGATACGGAACTAGATTCTCAACTTCAAATGGAAGCACTTCCTGAATCGCTTTTTCCGAAACCAATGGAACTGTTATATCTCGGACAAAGAGATTATGAATTCCCAAATTGATTAAAAATCTACCTTCTTCAGGAAAAAAAGACTGAATGAATCGAATGATATTGTATTCGAATGGATCACCTTCTGTTTCATCGAGTTCGACTACAGGCAGGCTTTCCGTTCGTAAGATGACAACTTTCCCTAGAACTTTTTTAAAAAGAACTCCCTTTAACTCTGTAGAGCCATAATCGATGGCTAAGTATTGATCAAATGAAAACATAAATTAATCTTCAGTATAATATAACATTTGGTTGTTGGTAAGATCGTAGATCCCAGTTACTTTTCGAACGACCTTGTCTTTTATGATTCCCACACCCGAGATTTTGTATACTTCCCCTTTCGTTTTGATCCTACCACCGGATACTTCAGTTCCTTCTCCGGCGAGCTCTTTGTAGAGGGTCAAATCGCCAGTCGTTTTTACCTGAAATTCTGCCTCGGTCTCTAGATCTTTCAATTCTTTAATATAGCCTCCTTTCTGCAACTTGAGTTTCAAAATTTTCATGGCTGCTTGTTTGGTCATAAAGTCAGAGAGGGACAAAAGTACAAAATATGGTGCTGTATTGATATTGATTCGGTCATCGTATGAGTCCCCAGCCGGGAGATAGGCAGTGATATTATTGGAAAGTACCCAATCTTTGTCCGAACGCATAGCCTTCTCTTCCTCGGTCATAAAATCTTTTGAATTGTTTTTATCAAAATCGGCTGGTTTTAAACTTTCATAGACATTTGCTCGATCAAACCCTTTAACACCAAGGATTTCAGAGAGGGAATAAAAAGGCGCATTTTTAATCTTTCGAGGAGGATTCAGTCTTCCATAAAAGTACTGCTCGGCTCCTCCTCCCGTTTCTTGGTGGTTTTCATCGATCCAGTCAATCAGGGGAAAGATCATCTCGCGTTTCAGACCCAATTGATAAAATAGACG
>JALOTI010000321.1 GCA_025457985.1 Leptospira sp. | reverse complement strand
TCGAAGACTTTATGAGACCAGAGCGAGTTGTTATTGGTGCGGAATCCGAAAAAGCTGCAAAAAAAATGAGTGAGTTGTATTCACCATTTGTTTTGAACGGCAATCCTATTATTACAATGAGCATTCGTTCGGCGGAGCTTACAAAGTATGCTTGTAATGCCTTCCTTGCTACAAAGATTTCTTTTGTCAATGAGATAGCAAATCTCTGTGATGCGGTCGGAGCAAACTACGATGATGTTCGCAGAGGTATGGGAACGGACTCTAGAATCGGTCGTCAGTTTTTGTATGCTGGTATCGGATATGGAGGATCTTGTTTTCCAAAAGATGTAAGGGCACTCTTGCGTACTGCTGAAGAAGTAAATGCTCCTATGCATATCATCCAATCCGTAGAGGACGTAAACGAAAAACAGAAAACGAGGCTGACGGATAAAATTTTCCAACATTTTGGAAGCCAAGATATGAAGGGAAAAACCTTCGGAATTTGGGGTCTTGCATTTAAACCTGGAACAGATGATATGCGAGAAGCTCCATCCATTCCATTAATTTATGAACTTCATAAAAACGGAGCAAAAATACAAGCCTTCGATCCAGCCGCTATGGAAACTTCTAAGTATTATTTTGATGGAAAAGTTGAATATAAAAAAGATGCTTACTCCACCTTACAGGGGGCAGATGCACTTCTTCTCTTGACAGAATGGAGAGAGTTTAGAGAACCAGATTTCCAAAAAATCAAATCCCTGCTCAAATCCCCTCTGATATTTGATGGAAGAAACCAATACAAACCACAAATGATGGCAGAACTTGGTTTTAGTTATTATTCTATCGGAAATCGTTAGTCCTCGATTTCCATAATAGATTATTTGATTGTCTAGTTTACATCCTTGATTTGCGAATCTAAGATTTTTAGGTTCGCAGTTGTAAGGTCTTTCAATTTAGGATCTGCTTTTTTATGTTCAGCAACTTTTCTGTAGTACTCTCGAGCTAATTCCCATTTTTTTAACTCATGATAAAAGGTTCCGAGTCGGAATAAAAGTTCAGGAGAACCATTCGTCCGCCTAAGTTCTGTTTTTAAATAGGATTCAAAATTTGGTTCCTCGAGAATTTGTTTGGAGATTCGTAAAATATCTTCTTTAGTAGCAAGGCCTGTTATTTTTGTTAAATAGTTAGCATCTGCATCCAAAAACAAAATGGTAGGATATCCCTCGACCTTATATTTGTTTTTTAAATTTGGAAACTCATCTCCATCTAACCTAACCCGTACGAATCCATCTAGCACCTTGGAGAGCTCTGGATCGGGGAAAATTTCTTTCTCCAAAACTAAACAATAGGTACACCAGTCTGCGTATAGATCAACAATAAGGAACTTTTTTTCCAATTTTGCAGTTTGGAATCCCTTTTGGATGGAGGTTTCCCATTTTGTGTCCCCTCCCTTTCCCCAAAGAAAAGAGACAGAGAGTAGAAAGAGTGTTGCTAGTAAAACGTTTCCGAATTTTGACTTCACAAGGAAATTTTACAGAACCCTTACTTAGATTCCACAACGAATTTTCGCTTTTGGAAAATTCCTTCTCTCGTTTCACTGGTAGGAAATAGGAAAAAATCATGGAATTTTTGTTAAAACTCGAAGAAGTCCTCAGGAAACGAAAGGCTGATTTGCCCGAAAAATCATACACTGCGGAACTTTTCCGAGATGGTGTGGATCGTATCCTAAAAAAAATCGGTGAGGAAGCAGGAGAAGTTATCATTGCTGCAAAGAATCCCAACCAAAAAGAACTGATCCATGAAATCGCGGACTTGGTTTTCCATTTGGAAGTTTTACTCGTTGAAAAAGATCTAAGCCTATCCGTGATTGCAAAAGAATTAGAAAAGCGCCATAGTTAGAATCAGACAGGTGATGGAGATTTTTTTGTATCTGCTTTCACCTTTTAGCTTTCTCTACCAATTCTTTTTTTTTCTCTCTCAAAAATTCAAAAAAAAATACTCGCTTAAGCCAGCTTTGGTGGTCAGTGTCGGTAATCTTTCTGTCGGCGGAACTGGAAAAACTCCGATGGTTTTATACCTCGTGGATTACTTTGTAAAGAAATACCCCCAAAAAAAAATCATTGTACTCTCCCGAGGTTATAAGGCACAACTCTCTAGACAGGGAGCTTTATTACCCCTGAATCCCGACCCAAAATTATATGGTGATGAACCAAGTCTCATCAAATCCAAGTTTCCTGGTATTTTTGTTGTCATAGGTGTAAATCGCTATCAGAGTTTTCGGAAATTTATTCCCTCCGAAGTACAAAATTCAAAAGAAACAATAGTCATTCTAGATGATGGTTTCCAACACATTCAAATTCAGAGAGATTTTGATATTGTACTTTTAGATTCCAATGCACCTCTTGGGAATGGGTTTACAATTCCACTTGGCATCCTAAGAGAACCCGCAACTCATCTCACGCGAGCAGATATCATAATATTTACCAAAATGAATGATTCGAATCGAAAAAAAGTTGAGGCTGTTAAAAGTAAACTATTCCCATTGAATCAAACTATTTTTGATTCTAAGATTTCTTTTCAAAAGATTCCCGTAGAGCCAAACAGACCTTATGTTTTAGTAACAGGTGTCGGAAATCCAAAGGATGTTCTTTATACAGCAAAACAAGTATTAAATTCTGAAAGGATTCAGCTTCGAAATTTCCCAGATCATCATGATTTTTCGGAAAAAGACTTAGATTCCCTACTTGGTGATAAGTTGGATAACAACTATGAAACCTTTAGTCTCGTTACTACGGAAAAAGATTGGATCAAAATAGCAAAGTTTCCTAAATTTTTGCAATCCTTAAAAGAGAAAGGATTGTCCTTTTATGTAATTCAGATTGGAGTTCAACTAGAAGAGGAATCAAAGTTTCTTTCAATCATAGATCGCCTCGTTTCCACATCCGAAGCAAAAACCGATCCATAAGATGTGACTCGAGGAGTTGCTTTTTGGAATCCTGGTGATTCAATTCTCCAAGAATATAGGATACGGTGAGTTCTCCACCTAGCAATGAGTGTGTTAGTCCGCGGGAACCCAAAGATAAGACAACTCCTATCCTATCAAAATGAGTTATCGGGGGTGGAGCTCCTTGTTTTTTCCCAGATTTTTTAATTAATTCGATGAAGTCTTTTGCTTTGCATAGACTACCGAATATCGGTCTCCTATCTTCGGATTGATGTCGAAAGCTAACTCTTGTTTTTAGGCTATCGACATTTTGTCGTAAACTCTCTAATACTGGATTTGGAAAAAGAGAAAAAGGTTTTGTACCTTCGAGAAGGGATAATGAATCTGATGTTCTGGATATTTCTTCCAATCGAAATTCATCATAACTGGCACCAAGAACAATTTCTCCATCGATTGATGTGCTTAGGTAGTCGCCATATAAAATAGAGTTGGGAAGAGATACAATATCTTGATTTAATATAAGGATTTGGCCTCTAACTTTTTTTGAAGGAATCCAATTTAAATCCGAAAATTCCAAACTCGAATAAGAATTACAGAGAAACAGATAGTCAAATTCATAGTCACTTAAATGAGTCTTTAGCCGAACGTTTTGTTCGGTTTCATAAAATCCAATACATACTTCTTCTGTCTTTATAACTGCATCTGAAGTTGCAAGCAGGTTTTTTGT
>JALOTI010000320.1 GCA_025457985.1 Leptospira sp. | reverse complement strand
GGATGACCTGATCGCAACCGGTGGAACATTGGAAGCCTCAATCAAACTCATCCAACAACTTAAAGGAAACGTACACGAATGTGCGACAATTATCAACTTACCAGATTTAGGTGGAGCAAAAAGAATAAAGGATACCTATGGTCTTGGAGTTTATTCTATTTGTGAGTTTGAGGGTCATTAGGCAACCGTCAGACAAGGTTTAAAAAAGACGGGATTTGTTTTTTTATCCCGTCTTCCATTCTCTATTTTTGTTTTTATCCACACGGATGCTCACTTCATTCCCTAAAAAATTCCATCGCACTAAGAATAATTTTTTCAGTATATGGATTCCTCTGCCACTCGTTACGAGTTTTCTATCGGAATCTAAAGGGCTTGGCACCATACGAGGGTTAAATCCTTTTCCGCTATCTATTACATAAACATCAATAAACTTTTTTGATTCATACACATGAACTGTTATCCAATCATCGCCGCGTTTACCACCATGTTCCAAAGCATTGTCTAAGGTTTCATCTACCAAAATTTGAAACCAAAAACTATCCATTATGGTTTGCCAATTCCTCTCATCGTAAAGATTCCAAAGTTTTTCTTTAAGCGCTCTAGATCCAAAATGACTCGCAGGGTTTTTATCTTCGAAAACTTTTTTTGATCTTTCTAAAAGGAACGAAAATGGATGAGTCAAATAATCTCTAGTAAACGAATAATGTATTAGAAAAGTAGAAAAACAAGAAAAGAATAACAAATCAATGAACAGTAAAAAATGAATTGAGAATTGGTTTGTGAAGGGAAGAATCTGGGGAAATAGACATAAAAATCCAAAAAGCAGGATAGTTAAGACACTAACGATATAAATAGATCTAATAAACTCTCGTATCGCAGGGAATTCAAATCTTTGTTTAGCCACAATTATCCAAACAAAAGCAAAAAAGGAAATCGCATAATAGAGATTAAAGTAAATTGTCTTTAGATTTTTGTTTAGATAAGGACTGTTATCTGGAAGAAGGCCAATATCAACTAAAATCAGCATAATCCCCATACCCAAAACAAAATTGGTTAGTACGAGAAGCCTCGGATAATTGCGAAAGTAAGTTGGGAAATGTAGTCCAAAAAAGAGAAGTGAAAAACTAAGAAACATTAAGAAAGCGGAAATGATTTGGCTCTGTAATAAATTCGAAAAAGCGTCCGTATATTGCGAAAAGAGGAAAATACCATTGCCCACAAATAGAAATAAGGAAAGAATGGAAAAACTTATTTTCATCCACGTTCTTGGATTTTTTCGGAAAGAGACAACTCCAGCCAGAAATGAAAATAAAGAAGTAAAGGTAAAAATGGATGTTTCCAATACACTCATGATTGAACAGAAAAAAAGATTGGTTTCTAAATTTGAATTGGCGAGTACTATTTTCCTATGTTTGCTGTTTTTCTCAAGACAGTCGATTTCTGCTAACCCTAGCCAATCCTTCGACGAAATCCGTAAGTCTGTAGTGCAAATCCGAGTTTATTCTCAAGCAAAAGACCCATACTCTCCCTGGCTCTCTGGTCAAGTGCAGGCATCTACTGGAACGGGTTTTTTAATCGGAAAAAATCGAATTCTTACCAATGCACATGTAATCTCAAATGCAAAATTCATGGAAGGACAACGCCACAAACAAACGGAATGGTATGGATTAAAACTTATTTATGTGGCGCACGATTGTGATCTCGCCATTCTAGAGGCAACATCCGATGAATTTTATGATGATATCACTACATTAGAATTCGGCGATATTCCTGAATTAACATCTCAGGTTGACATAGTGGGTTATCCAATTGGTGGAAGTAAAATTTCCGTTAGCCGTGGAATTGTATCGAGGATTGAACAATCCACATATGCCCACTCGCAAATCGACAGTCATCTTGTGATTCAAGTAGATGCTGCAATCAATCCAGGGAATTCTGGAGGTCCTGCATTACAAAACGGAAAAGTTGTCGGGGTGGCATTCCAAGCTTCCACTAGAGGCGAAAATATTGGATACATCATTCCCACAATCGTTATACAACATTTTTTAAAAGATATAGAAGACGGGAAATATGATGGTTACGTAGAGCTTGGGATCCATACGACTCCATCCTACTCCGATGCCGGGAGAAAGTATTATAAAATCCCAAAAGATCAGTCAGGCGTTTTTGTATCAAAAGTTCTGCAAGGAGGTTCAGCATATGGATACCTGCAAAAAGGCGACTTTTTAATTTTAATAGATGGGAATGAAATCGGAAAAAACGGGAACCTGAAAGATCAGAACAATATTGATTTTCTTGAGATCGTGGACAATAAGTTCGCTGGTCAAATTATAGAGTTTGAGTTAATACGAAACGGAGAGCAAAAAAAGGTTCAATTCCCAGCAAAAAGAATGTTAAGTATGGATCTCATGCGAAACAGTTATGATACTGATTACGATTATTTTATGTTTGGTGGTCTTATCTTCCAAAAGACTAATCGAGATTTATTGGAATCGTGGAGTAAATCTGGTCAGACGCAAAGTGGGAGTCTTCTTCTCTATCGTTTTTATCATTTTAATGAACTAATTACGACGGAAACTGAGGATGTTGTTCTTTATCGCAAATTATCTCATCCAAATAATACCGCACATGATTATTTTTTAAACTTGGTAGTTTCTCACGTGAATAATGTCAAAGTTAATAACTTAAATCAGTTCAAAGATTTAATTTTAAATTCCAAAGATAATTTTATCCAACTCAAATTTTATGGTATATCGATCCCATTGATATTAAATAAAGAAGAATCTCTTTCTATTGATTCTGAAATCAAAAAATTATACCAAATCGGCAACACAAAATGAATCACTTAAATTTCCGGAACTCATTTAACACCTTATTATTTTTTTTACTGCTTCTGTCTACATTTTCGACGCTTATGTCGTCTAACACGAAACAGAAACCAACTCCTGCTCTAAGTGTCATGAATGGGAATTCAATCGTCCAAATAAAAACAACAGTTCTTTACCCAAGTTTTATTTTACCTTGGAAATATAAAAATCCGGAAACACGATATTCATCAGGAATTTATGTTGGGAATGGACAAATTTTAGTACCTGCTCAGGCAATTTATTTTTATACAAATATCGAAATCAAAAAATTTGGTTCCCTACAAACTTTCCAAGCAAAGCTTTTTCGTATGGACCCTGACTTGGGACTTGCATTGCTCAAAGTTGATGACTTAAACTTTGATAAAAACTTAATCCCTGTTAACTTTCCCGAAGAACTCAGTTTTCCAGGTAAAGCAATCGTAGTCGAAAACGAAGAATTTCGTAATCTCCAAGAAAAATCGCTTCGTTTGATTCGTATGGATGTCGACTTTTACTCCAATGGTTACGTTGACCTTCCTTTTGTCGAAATACAATCCGAAGAGCGGTTTGATGGCATCGGCGAACTTATTATAGACGAAAGTACGAGAATTCCGCAAGGAATTTTATACCAGTTTAAGGCTGATCAGAATACAGGAAAAATGATTCCGAATTTTATGATACGCCAGTTTCTTGCTAATGGAGAGCTCCCCTTCAAGGGATTTCGCTATCGACCACTAACGGATAAAACCACCCGAGACTACTACGGTCTGAAAAAAGACGATCTTGGCATTTTAATTGCCGAAGTT
>JALOTI010000319.1 GCA_025457985.1 Leptospira sp. | reverse complement strand
TGAGAAGTTTACCCAACTTTGTGTCGCATGTCACGTTGTAGGTGGAAAGGGTGGAAATGTTGGACCTGCAGTTGACCGTGTTGGAACAAAATTTGATGCAGACTACCTCAATCGTTGGTTGGTGGATCCTCAAATGATCAAACCAGGCACTAATATGCCAAAACTGCCGTTAACGGATTCAGAAAGAAGAGAAATAGTTACCTATCTTTCTGCATTAAAATAAGGAGAAACAATGAGATTCCAATCACAAAAGGTCGCATATTGGTTCTTTGCAACTTGTATGTTACTCTTATCTTTACAAATCGTTTATGGTTTTATTATGGGTTTTGCACGCATTGGTTTCGATGGATTACATGAATATATTCCATTTAACGCAGCACGTGCGACACATACAAATTTACTTGTAGTTTGGTTACTCACAGGATTTATGGGTGCTGCATATTACATCATACCAGAAGAATCTGATAGAGAGCTCTATAGTGTGAAACTTGCATACATCCAACTCATCTCTTGGGTTGTTGTAGGTGTTGTTGCAATTATTGGTTTTCACTTCAATTGGTGGGAAGGTCGAAAATTTTTAGAAATTCCAAGACCTTTGGATTATTTGGTGGTTGTCAATGTTTTGACCTTCCTATTCAACATTGCCATGACCATTTGGAGTGCTAAAAAAAGAAGTACAACTCAACTGGTTCTCTTCTTCGGTCTGTTATGTGCAGCTTTGTTATATCTTCCAGGTATGATCTATTTTGATAACCAAACTTTGGATTCCTACTTCCGTTGGTGGGTGGTTCACCTTTGGGTAGAAGGGGTATGGGAGCTCATAATGGGTGGAATCCTTGCCTTTTTACTCATTAAACTCACTGGAGTAGATAGAGAAGTCATCGAAAAATGGTTGTATGTTGTCGTAGGTCTAACTTTTCTTTCTGGAATTTTAGGAACTGGACACCACTACTATTGGATCGGGACTCCCAAATATTGGCTTATGGTTGGTGGAGTTTTTTCTGCCTTAGAGCCTCTCGCCTTTTTGGGTATGGCAATTTGGGCACTCAATATGTACCGCAAAAAAGGTAAGGATCATCCAAATAAGATTGCCCTCTACTGGACCTTGGGTAGTGCGATGATGTCATTTATTGGAGCGGGTTTTCTAGGATTTGCGCATACTTGGCCAGCCATCAACCAGTGGACACATGGTACTCTAATCACTGCCATGCATGGCCACCTTGCATTTTGGGGAGCATACGCCATGTTAGTGTTAGCTGTAATTTCCTACGCCATGCCAAATATGACAGGACGAAAACTATTTACAGGACTATCTGGTTATTTGGCATTCTGGGCATCCAATATTGGTATGGTTGGAATGACAGGTGCTTTGGCTGTAGCTGGAATTACCCAAGTTTATTTAGAAAGAAAATTGGGAATGGACTTTCTTGTTGTACAGAAGGAAATTGTTTTCCACTTTATTGGGATGCTACTTGCGGCTACTCTATTTACTGTGGGAATCGCCTACTTCATAGTAGATTTTATACGTCATGGAATGCCAACGGATGAAGCCTTAGGTAAAGGGGTAGGTGACTTAGATTAATCAATGTTAACAACAAAAATACCTTATTACGAACCGATTGGAAAAGAAATAGAGATTTTTAAGATGGCGGTGGAGAATTCTCTACCGCTTCTTTTAAAAGGTCCCACAGGTTCCGGCAAATCACGTTTTTTAGAATTTATGGCTCATGAACTTGGCAGAAAACTCATAACCATCCTTTGCAATGATGAAACATCAGCAGTTGATTTGGTAGGAAGGTTTATTGTAAAAGGGGCAGATACGATCTGGATAGATGGTCCACTGACAACAGGTGTGAAAGAAGGTGCCATCGTATATTTAGATGAGATTGCGGAAGCGAGACCAGATACCCTAGTTACTATACATTCTCTCACAGACCACCGTCGTACACTATTCATTGAACGTAAGAATGAGGAAATATTAGCGCATCCAAAATTTTTACTCGTCGCTTCTTATAATCCTGGGTATCAAAAAGGATTTAAGGAATTGAAGCCATCCACCAAACAGAGATTTTTGGGAATGGATTTTCCATACCCCATTTCCTCAATCGAAGAAAAAATTATCATCGGAGAAACTGGGATCTCGGAATCGGTCTCAAAAAAATTAGTTCAGTACGCAAATTTAGTACGAAAAAAACCTGAGTTAGGTTTGGCGGAAACTGTCTCAACGCGTCTACTTGTTTCTTGTGCAAAATTGATTTCGAAAGGACTTCCACCTCGGCTGGCAGGTCGTACAGCAGTTATTTTACCACTCACAGATGATGATGATACTGTCTCTGCATTACAAGATAGTTTTGATTTAATTTTTTAGGAATTCACTTTGGAATGGGATCAATATGTATTCTACCAAGGACTTGGACTTTGGAAAAAATTTAAATCAAAGCTTACTCCAACTAGTCCATACTTTCCCTATCAAATCGAGTCTGATGAGATCCAACTTACCAAGTATTTGCGAACTTTGCGCAAGGAATCTACTTCATTGGTTTATGGTAGCGACTCCATCACGATCGGTGAAAACTTCTTAAAGTTTCCTGAGGTAATTCGTTGGTATGTCGCTAAAAACGATACATCTAAGCAGGTTCGTATCCTCCTTGCTTACCTCTCCTTTCTCTACGAGGAAAGTTTAGATTCAAAAGTATTTTCTTTTTTCAAAGGGTTTCGTCTCTTTCTGCGAAAATACCCAGGAGTAAAGACTGATTGGAAGGATTTACGGCTTGTGCGTTTGGGACTGCGAAAAAAGGATCTGACTCAGTACAATTTGATCGTATCTTATTTTTACTCTGCAAGTAGATTCATTTCTCATATGAGGATAAATTTTCCAATTGGAAAAGACTTTGTTTCACGAATAAAACAACAAAATATTGAGTCGAAGGAATCCAAACAAAAGTTAGATCCAAGTGATGCAGAGCTCCTAGAAGTTGATGAAAAAAAAATCGAAGAGTATACTCTAGGGCACAACTTTGAAAAAATTGAAACAGTCGAGGAGTTTGATGGGCAATGGAGGGATATCGATGGCGAAGAAGATATGGAAGAGGAAGAAGCCCTAGAGGAGCTAAACCTCAAACATATGATCCGTACGGAAGATCCAGTGCATACGACGAGAACAAGTGAATCAGGATCTGGAACTCATCTCGAAATTCTGGACGATTCAAATCAGGAAAAACCGTTCCTCTACCCGGAATGGGATTTTAAACAGAAAATATATGGAAAACAATTTGGTCAGCTTTGCAGCATCCCTCTCAAAAACAAAATGACAACTTGCTTTTGGTGACTTCGATATATGTAACGAAAATATAGAGTAATGTATGAGTTAAGGATGGATCACAAGACCATAACACTGCTGGATGAGTAAACTGTTGCAGAAGAAGCTGTAATAGCGACTTTTTGATGATTGTTACGTTCTAATAATATGTTTTGATGCATGTCCTGATTTAATGAAGCTAGCAATGGTTCACTGCCATAATAAATATTGATAATTCACTTAACTGCCAAAGTAAAAATTGATAATTCTGTAAACGATTCTAAATAGCTCCTAGTCCTTTATAGCCACACAGTGTTTTGTACCTCCTGGCAAGGTGATGCAGCAATGCGCTGC
>JALOTI010000318.1 GCA_025457985.1 Leptospira sp. | reverse complement strand
GTTGAGCTTGCCCTTGGGACCTTCGGCGAAGATGTGGTACTCTGATTTGTTGCTTGCTATGCCTAAAAACTTACCAATGAGTGGCTCTTTGGAAACTTTCCCCTCTTCATCGATAAGTCCTAATAAAGAAGCATCGGACATACCTTCCTGAGTTTCCGTAGGAACTCGGAACAAAATCTCCTGGCCTTCAATTAGGTTATCAAATTCAACACCACTGATAGGCGAAATCACTGTCTTCATATTGACTTCTTTTGAAAATCCAGAGCGAAAATGAGCAATCTGTCTTTCAATTGCGGATTGTTCCCCTGACGGTACTACAACTTGCGTTGTCTGTTCTTCGGGAATTGGCATTTCATCCATTGGTTTTGAAATAGGATTTATAGTTCCCTTCATTGGATTTTCATACCGAAACTTGGCAGTTGAGATTTTATCAACCTCAGCTTGCAATTTGATATTGCGACCCTTGGAAGCTTGTAAGAGGGAAGCTTCCAAAGCTTCCGTAATTCTTGAGGGATCTTTTTTTTGCCAGAGTGGTAAGAAGTCTTCCAACTTCTCTTTGGTAAAAACACGATAGACTGCTCTACCTATATTTTCTGATATAGAGGGATCATAACCTGCAGTCTTTCCAATATCTGCGAGATCGGTAGATATTTGAACATGATCTGCAAAAGTCCTTATCCTTCTAAAAATAGGCGAGCTACCAACCACTGCATATACTTCCATGATATGCTTTTTGATTGATGAAACCAAAAGAAGTATCATTCCGTTCATACTGTCTAAATCAACTTTGATTTTGATCAGGTAACCGTCCGTGATCTTTCCTTGAAGTACTTCTTTTGCCTGTTCATCTGTAAATACGGCTTCTTTGGTAAGTCCGAGGAGATCAGCTTGTCTTTTTAGTTGATCTGCTTTAGAATGTAATTCTGACATTATTCTACAAACAATTGTTCGGTGGATTTTTCGTTCACTTGAATTGATTCAAGAGGAACCTCTACTTTAGCAACTGTTTCCTTTTTCCTTTCTGATGAATATATTGAAAATAATCTGCGATCAAATCCAGATTGAGAAAGTAGGATCTCTACCATAGTGATTCCCATTCCAGCTCCTTCTGTATTATCGCCGTGTTCCATAAAGAACTCAAAAAGATTATCATATTTTTTTGCGTTTAAGAACTTCTCTTTCACTCGTTCTGCTTCCACAGGAAGGAGGGGAAAATTATTTTTTACCTCAAGATCAACTTTGTCTGGTGAATAGGAACAGGTAATCTTTACCAAAAAACCAGATTCTTTCATCTTATGCTTGTAAGCTGGGAATTTTCTTTCATTTAAGCTAGTTTTAAAAAGCTTCATCCCTTTTTCATAATCTTCTAAATTTTGAATATTGAGTCGCATTTCCTCAAAAATAATTCGTTTGATTGCGGCTTTAGTCGAATTTACGATCAGTTCTTTGGCAGCCGTATAAAAAAGCTCCATAAGGTCGTGTCGACCAACCGACCCCAAAATCGATTGCAGGATGAATTTGAGTTTAGCTTCGCCAGCATCACCCATGACATGTGTGATCATGGAGATCTTTTTGCCCATCTGAACCGCCCGTTCAACTTGGGTGCAAAATTCTTGGGGCAAATGGTATTCTTCTGTCATTGAATTGCCAGCAATCGTCCAAAAAATGTCAGGTTTTGTCGGTTTTGTCCAGCGATTTATGACTTTTGGAGCTGACTCTCCAGGATTTCCAAGACCGAAGATAGATTGGCTTTACAAGGACGAATTGAATTTTTCAGTCGAAGATCAGTCCCTGAAATTTTACCTTCATGGAAGGCTACTTTAAACTCTGTAAACTTCAATCCATTGGCAGTGGAAATCACAACCACATTCTCTCCGTCTCGGATTTCACCGCGTTCCTTACATTTGAGCATAGCGGCCAAGGCAACTCCGGTATGAGGATCATTGTACAATCCATACAAATCTCCTCTCGCCGCGGCATTGGACAATTCCTCTTCGGACGCAACCTCTACGATCCCGTTAAATTTTTGTAAAACTCGAATGGCCTTTTTAACGGAAACCGGATCTCCAATTTGGATCGCGGAAGCCAAAGTTTTTTCAGCTGTTACCGGTTTGAATTCCGCAAAACCTTTCTTATACGAATCATATAGTGGACTCGCATTTTTAGCCTGTGCTAAAATAATTCTAGGCAATCGATCAATGAGACCTAACTCAAACATTAGTTCAAAGCCCATGCCGAGTGCAGAAACATTCCCTAAATTACCACCAGGAATGACTACCCAATCGGGAACTTTCCAACCAAGTTGTTGGGTGATTTCTACTGAAATGGTTTTTTGTCCTTCAATTCGAAGGGAATTCATAGAGTTCGCTAGATAAATCGAAGGTTCTTTTGTTACCTCTTTTACGAGTGCCATACAACCATCAAAGTCGGTCTCTAATGCCAACACCAAAGCTCCGTTCGCTACTGGCTGGATGAGCTGTGCATTGGACACTTTGTTCTCTGGCAAAAAAATAATGGCAGGAATCCCAGCCTTTGCTGCGTAAGATGCCAAAGCGGCAGATGTGTCACCAGTAGATGCACAAGCAACTGCTTTGATTGGTACACCCTCAGAAATCATCTGTTTGACCTGACTAACAAGTACTGTCATGCCCAAATCTTTGAAGGAACCCGTGTGAGAAATTCCACATTGTTTTACGTAGAGACCTGAAAGTCCGAGATCCTTTGCAAATCGATCTGCGGAATAGAGATGAGTTCCCCCTTCCCCAGAGGTGATGGTATTTTCGTCTTTTAGATGGGGCAAAACCCATTCCTTTTTTCCCCAAACACCAGAAGAATAAGGAAAGGTTTGGGAGCGAAACCGGGTCTCAAAATTAGATTTCCATTCATTGGCTGGAATTTTTTGTAAGGATTCAATGTCGTGTTCGACATTCAACAATTCACCACAAGCTTTGCAAGAGTAGATGACCTGGTTCAAAGGGTAGGTCTTTCGGCAGGCGTCATTTGTGCACCGAAACTGTGCTCGGAATTCATATTTTGTAAGTGACATAGAACTTCTCTTGCGTTGTGATTTACGGGTACTTCCTTTTCCATATTGGAGAAGGTGGAAATTTTCACGAATGATTTTTATCCTTTTGGATGGATATGGAAAGAGAAAGCAAAGAATTCAATTGGCGCCAAAAAATAAGCCGGTATTTGAAACGGATCGTTTTGGTATTTTTCTTTTTGATTTTTTTGCTCTTTGTTCGGGTCTTTCTTTTCCAAGTTTATTCCATTGCGGGCAATTCCATGTATCCGACTTTAGAGCATGGATCGATCGTTTTTGTTTGGAAAGGTGGTTTTGCCATCTCTGCCAAGTTTTTTGGAACAGAGCTTCTCTATAGAGAACCGAATATTCAAAAACTGGATATGGTTTTGTTCGTTAGCCAAGAAGAAGAATTGGTAGTCAAACGGGTGATTGGTCTTCCTGGGGAATTTTACTCCATTGAAGCAGGGCGAGTTTTAATTGATTCCGCTGAACTTGTTGAGAACTATCTACCTAAAGGGAGTTATACGAGTGAACCTTCCGCGACAGTTTTTCTGAACCGACAAAATTCTGCGTTTTTAGCTATGGACAAACAAGGTCGGATTCCTCCAGGTTATTATTTGCTGCTCGGTG
>JALOTI010000009.1 GCA_025457985.1 Leptospira sp. | reverse complement strand
TTGTGTTCCCGTATTTTTTTTGCGGTTCAAAAGGTCATACGGCGAGGATGAAGAAAGTCTACCATAGTTTTTGTCTTTGATAATGGTAGTTCGGATCAAGATATTTCCTGTGGTAATCGAGGGTGGGGATGGTGGTTCGACATTCACAATTGGCGGAATGACAACAGTTGTTTCATTCGGGGGAGCAACTTCTGGCTCGGGTTTTACGGGTACTGTCGTTGTGGTGGTTGTCGTATTTGTGTTGGTGTTTGTATTTGTCGGAGTGGTGGTCTCTTCAGTTGTTACGGGAGTATTTACAACGATATTAGGTGGTGGGGGAGGAGGTGTCACTGGCTTTGGTGAACCAGAGAGAAGGATACCTGCTGCATTCCCAGAAACCTGTGGAGTTTGTTCGTGGTTGAACTTCCTAGCCATCTTAACTGTCTCTTCTTTTGCGACAAAAAACGCTTCTAAAGCCGTTACCACCTTATCATTGTTCAAGTCTCCTTTATCGAGAGCATTGCCAAAATTATAAGTAAAGATTCCATGATTGATCGTTCCGCCTACTTCAATGGAAGTTTGGTCGGCATCGGAAGAAGAAATCACTGCCTTGTCTTGGAAAAAATAATCCTCCGAATTCTGACGGACTACCCCGTCATTTCCTTGGGCGATTGGCACCTCGGCGGCTCCTCGCGTATTTTTTCCTTTATTGGCAATCCCCCCTGAATAACAACAATCCATAACTAGGACCGTTTTTGGTGATTTGATATTCGATAGGTATTCGTTCAGTTCCTCATCCGAAATATGAGGTCTATCAAAACAAATTAGGTAGTTTCTCATACCGTTCTTTGCTTTTGCATCTTTCATATACATCCCGTGGCCGGAAAAGTAGATAAAAACGGAATCATCCTTGCCGGCTTGTTTGCCTATGCTCGTAATCGCCTTCTGGACATTGTCTTTGGTTACCATGGCGCCGAGTAGGACTTTGATATCTTTATAATTTCCTTTGGATTGTATTTTCTCTCTTAGGAAGTTTGCATCTTTTTCACAGAGATTCAGTTCTGGAATTTTTGCCGTGTTGCCTTTATAATTTGTTCCAATGAATAGTGCGTATCTATCTTGCCCAAGAACCGGAAGGCTAAAAAGTAAAATGCAGATTGTGGTAAGTAATTTGTTCCGTACGGAAACCATAAAATCCTCATCTTCGTTTGAAGTGCTTCATTCTCGCCCGTGGGTTTAGGGAAATCAATTGGATTTTTGTTTCGAATCTAAAAAACGAACTATTTTTGGAAGGATGTATTCCTTAAATTCCTGATTGACTCGTTTTTCTCCTCGGCAGTCGTAGTGGATGTCATCGACGAATTGTTCTGAGGGGTAAGAGGACCTGGGAAAGAAAAAAACTCCAACTTCAGGATGGGTTTGGAAGTACGCTTTCAGTTTTGCCAAACGAAACTGGGTTTCTGGAGATTCTTCTCGTACTTCCATCCAAGGCATATATACAAAAGCAAATTCGATTCCTTTTTCCTTTGTGAATTGGATAAGATCATCCAAAACGATGAAGTTTGGTTCTGGAAAAGAGGAAGGGACTGGTTCTTTCGATTCCGCAAGCATCGCTTTTGCCCTTTGTTCTCTCGCGAAGTATACAATTTCTGGTTTTACTCGGTTTGAGATATTGTATTTTCCTAAATGGCGTTCGATCTGATCTTCGATCATTAGATTGTCTTGTCTTTGGGAATTAGGAGGAACACATAACCCTTGTTCTATGGCTTCACAAGATTCACAAAACAAAGATTTTTCTTTGTAATTCGACTCTACCGTCCAATCGTTTAGACTAAGAGTATTTCGAATGGCCCCTCGGAACCGATAGGAGTGGTAGGTCATAGGAAGAGCCTTTGCCGTGATAAAGAGTCTTTCTACACCATCGTATTGGCTCCACAATTCCCCAAGGGTAAATTGGTGTAGGTATCGATGTCCAAAAAACTCCCATAAGATTTGGTTGGCATCGTCTTGTTTTCCACTATAACTTATAATGGTGTTAGGTGTAGGTGGTCGGAAAAAGTTTTTTTCGATTCCTTCTTTGAATCTACGATTAAAATATTCGGAAATGGACTCGTTTTGTTTTACAGACTTGCCATCTGGGTCGTAAAGTGGTGGACCATATCCCACAGAATATAGCTTAGGTGATGCTGCAAAAAGAACTAATTTTGGTTTTTTATTTCCCTTTTGAAGGTATTTCTCCAGGAAAAATCGATAGTATTTTGGACCCATTGCAGGAAGGCTATGGTTGTATATCTCGTATTGGCTACCATCGCCCTTTTTATAGCCAGCGAGTGCCATAGAACGCGAATCTCCTAGAATAACGATATCTGCAGTTCCAGTTCCGGATTCCACAAATCGTTTTTTCAGATTTACAAAAAAGATCTCCGGTTGTTCTAAGTAGTGAATATCTGTTATACGAACCGTAACTTCCAATATTACAAAAAATAGAAAGGCAATTCCTAATCCTAAAAATTTAGAACGCAAAGTAAATTACCTCCTTTCCAAAAATCCCACGAGTCAAAATTAAAAACCCTATAAAACCAAATATAAACGCCTGAATGAGCGGATGTGTAACAAAAACCCAATAGCGTTCCTTTTTAAAATAGGTAATACCATCCAAAATAAAGAGCGGTAAACAGATCTTAAAGTATTCTGCAAATAAGACTCCAGTGTCTTTGATCCCATTTCCCGGTGTAAAATTCCAATCCCAAAAACAAAACAGCTTTTGGAAATAAAGTAACATCATATGTAGGTCGTAACTGCGGAAAGCGACACCGCTTATGGCAACCAAGTTGTAGATTAAAAATCTAGAAGAAAGTCCTGTTAGGAATGAAGTAATTTTTTCTTTTTTCGAAGGGTTGGGGTTTGGTTCTTCTTTTTTTGCAAAGAAGACTAAGTAGGCTATGGTATAGATTCCTTGCATGGATCCCCAAGTGATGTAGGTCCAATTTGCTCCATGCCAAAGTCCGGATACAAAAAAGATGATAAATAGATTTCTGTATTGGTTGAATTTACCAAATTTGCTTCCACCTAAGGAAATATAAACATAGTCTCTAAACCAACGATTCAATGTTATATGCCACCGATTCCAAAATTCCACCGGATTTTTGGAATACTCAGGAGTTTCGAAATTTACTGTTAGAGTAACGCCAAGCAGGCGAGAGGTTCCTAAAGCTATAAATGAGTATCCAGCGAAGTCACAATAAACCTGCATAAGTAGAGCAAGACCAGCAACAAAAATCTGCGAACCATCGGCTGCGAGGATAAGTTCTGGATTTTGAATGTAGAGGCTTTTCCCAGCCAAATACACCTGATCAATGTAAGTAGCTAAATTGTCCGCGACATATACTTTCATAAAATATCCAAGAAGGATATCCCAGAAAGCGAGTTGAACACCTAACAAAGTTGGGAACTTGGGTTTTTTCAGTTGGGGCAAAAGATCATTGGCTCGTTCTATTGGGCCTGCGACCAGTTGAGGGAAGTAATTCACAAAGAGTGCAAAGTCAAAAAAATCTCGCTCTGGCTCTAACTGTTTTCTGTATACGTCAATGGTATACGACATGGTTTGGAAGGTATAAAAACTAATTCCAACAGGCAGTACAATATTGCGAAGTAGGAATGTATTTGCATCAGTCGCAGGGGTTCCTCCTAATAGAAGCATAAGTCCATTCCAGGAATCGATGAGGTTGCCTGCAAAAAAATCGTAGTACTTCATTGTAAATAGAAGCCCTAAATTTGCGAAGATGGAGATACCCAGGAAGATCTTTCGTTTGAGAGGGCTTTCAGATCTTTGGATCGAAAGTGCTGCGATATAATCGATAACTGTACTGATGAATATAAGAACTAAAAAAAACCACTCCCACCAGCCGTAGAAGAAGTAAGAGGCAAAAAGTAGCCATAGGTTCTGGGCACGAAGTGCTTTGGGATTGCTTTTGGCAAACCAACCGAAACCTAGAAAAACGAGGTAAACGGTCAGAAAGAATAGGAAAAATACAAAGGTATTAAAAAGCATCGATCTACATTAGGTTTTTGGATGGTTCGAATCTGTAAAATTGAAAAAACTAAAAATTCAAGCGAAACTCGTTGACCAAACACCCGATTGAATACACTTAGAATGGATTGGATTTAAAACTAGAACTTTATAATCGGTTTGGGTTTCGGGAATTTCGGCCCGGCCAAGAAGATTCGATCCTTTCAATTTTAAAAGGACAGGATACCGTTTCCATTCTTCCAACGGGTGCGGGGAAATCTTTAATCTACCAACTTCCGGCAAGTCTTCAAAAAAATAAACTAACTCTAGTTATATCACCTCTCATCGCTTTGATGAAGGATCAGGCCGAGAGTCTTTTGGCAAAAGGAATCCCTGCGGCCTTTTGCAATTCAACAATGGATGAACTGGACCAAATGCTCGTACTATCAAAAGCGGTTCGGGGAGAAATATTGGTCTTGTTGGTTTCGCCTGAGCGGGCTCTTTCACCGAGCTTTCAGAAAGTTTTTAAAGAAATGTCTATTTTTTCGCTCATAGTCGATGAGGCGCATTGTGTTTCTCAATGGGGACATGACTTTAGACCTGAATACCGTCAAATTCATGTTTTACGAGAGAGACATCCTCAACCAAAATTTCCTATTGTAGCGCTAACGGCGACGGCGACAGAAAAAGTTAGAAGTGATGTACAATCTGTACTTGGAATGGTGAATCCAAAAATTGTTGTTTCTAGTTTTTTCCGACCCAATTTAAAGTTTTCGGTTGAGTATCCAGATTCGGAACGGGAAAAGGCAGATCGACTACTCGAGTTACTTTCTCCTTGGCGCAAACCAAGTGGTAGTGTTGGAAGAGCCATTGTTTACTGTGCAACTCGCAAAAAGACGGATGAGACCTATGAGCTTTTGAAGGACTTTGGTTTTTCAGTTGGTAAATACCATGCAGGTCGAACGGATGGGATAAGAGAAAGAACTCAAAATGCATATAGTTCTGGGAAAGTTCCTATACTTGTAGCTACCAATGCTTTTGGAATGGGAATGGATCAACCTGATGTTCGTTTGGTGGTTCATTACCAGGTTCCCGCCTCTTTGGAAGCATATTACCAGGAGGCCGGAAGGGCAGGCAGAGATGGAAATGAATCACTCTGTATTTTGTTTTATAAGGCTGGGGATGTTGCGACCCAAGCCTTTATGATCTCCAAAGAGGCAAACTTCAAAGGTGGAGATACTTTACTCAAACATATTAAAGAATATGCAAATAGAGAAGAATGTCGCCAAATCCAGCTTTGTCGTTATTTTGGAGAGAAAATTTCGCCCTGTGGAAATTGTGATATCTGTTTGGATGCGGGTCAAAACGTCAAACGAAGTAAGTTCATTCTTGCAGAGCAGATTAAAGTCCAAAAAAGAGAAGAGAAAAAGAAATACGATTTTCTTCCCGAGGATGAGGAAGTGATCCTTGAGTTTTTAAAACAACACCCTGCTGTTTTTGGGAAAACCATCATTGCAAAAACTTTGGTCGGAAAACGAACAAAGGATGTGCTCAGGTATCGAATGGAGAAAAATTCCTTTTTTGCAAATCTGGAAGGAATTCCTGAAGAGGCTGTGGTCTCCAAACTTGAATCCTGGGTAGACTCAAAAAAGGTTTTGGTGTCCGGGAACAAATATCCAAAGCTCTATCTCCCACAATATAACAAACAAAGTCTCAAACGTAACAGGAATCAAAACGAAGAGGGAAGTCATACATCCTCTGCAACTACCAAAATAAAACGACCTCCAACTTTAAACTCGCAGATTCTGAAAGAGCTGATGAGTTATCGTGATAAAAAATCTAGGCAACTGAAATGGAAGAAGTTTATGGTTTTTCAGAATCCCGTTCTCAAAAGGATTGCCGAATCAAAACCCAGAACTCTATCCGAATTAGGGGCGACGAAAGGTGTAGGTCCTGCAAAAGTAGAGAAGTTCGGATCTGATATTCTGGAAATTATCTCCAAATGGGAATCATAATTCATTTAAAGAACTAGGAAATAAAGATGTTAAAAATTGCAGGAAGGATTGTCACACACGAAGAAGAATACGATGGAACAATATGTTTCAATACTGAGACGGGACTCATCACTGAAGTAAAACGCGGTGTATTAGAATCCGATGCGAGACAATTCCCTGAGGGTTGTATCATTTTTCCTGGCTTTGGAGATATTCATATCCATGGGCGAGAAGATGTGTCAGGTAAACATTGTTATAAGGAAGATTTTACTTCTGCGAGTCTTGCTGCAATCAACGGGGCAGTCCTGCATGTTGCCGATATGCCCAACAATCCTACTCCGCCTATCGATAACGAGTCATATGCGAATAAACTGGCACTCACAAAAAAATCACCTATTCATATAACTTTATATGCTGGAATAGGACCGGAAACAAGACCATTATCCAAACGAGTTCCATATAAGGCGTTTATGGGGCCATCTATCGGCGAGCTTTTTTTCCACAACAACCAGAGTTTAGAAGATGTGATACAATACTATAAAGGCCAAGATGTTAGTTTTCATTGTGAAGATCCAGAAGTCCTCATAGAAAACAAAGACAAACCAACCCATGAATTGCGCAGACCAAAAGAGGCAGAAACTCTTGCAACGGATTTTGCTTTATACTTAATAGAAAAGTACAATTTGAACGGTAAACTTTGTCACTATTCCACAAAAGAGGGTCTAGCTAAGATTGTAGATGCAAAAAAGAGGGGAGTCAAGGTAACTTGTGAAGTAACTCCAACACATCTCTTTTTTGATACCTCCATGCTTACGGAAGAAAACTATATATGGTTTCAGATGAACCCTCCTCTAAGAGGGCCTGAAGATAGAGAGGCGATGATAGAAGGTGTTCTCCAAGGTCATATTGACTACCTTGCGACGGATCACGCTCCTCATTCCATTGAAGAAAAACTAAAAGGTATGAGCGGAATTTCTCAATTGGATACTTATGGACTTTTTGTCACATATATGATACTGAACTTAAAAATTCCGATGCAGACCATTGCCAGAATTTGCTCTAAAAATCCAGGAGATTTTGTGAAACCATACTTACCTGAGAGATTTGGAAAGGGGTTTGGAGTCATTAATGAAGGTTATGCGGCAAATTTTTCTGTCCTAAATTTAAAAAAACCGGTTGTATTTCAAAAAGATATGATAAAAAGTAAGTCGGGTTGGTCTCCTTTTGAAGGTTTCCAATTCCCAGGTTCAATTGAATCTGTTTACTTTTTAGGCAAAGAAATGCATGCAACCTGATGCAGACAAAGCGGATTTTTTAAAGAAAATTTCATTAGAGACCCTTCTCGGATTTTATCCAGATAGTTTTCAATCTTTTGATTGGAAGGGGAATTTTGTAAGTGTTACGGAACGATTTTCTCATTTCCTAGAATATTCTACTTCCGAGTTGATTGGAAAATCAGTCTTCAATTTTATCCATCCTGACGATTTAGAAAATTCAAGAGAGGTTTTGCAATCGCTTCGGGACGAACGAAAGATCATCAATTTTGAAAACCGACTCCTTACCAAATCTGGTGACGAAGTTTGGATTATGTGGCTTATCATTCCTTTGGGAGATTCGGAAATTATCTTGGCTTTTGATCGAGATATTACGATTCAAAAAGATCTATCCCTCGAGTTTATCCTCCAACAACAAAAATACAAATCGATCTTTGACAATTTGCCTATGGGAATCGCTATTACCGATTCAAAAGGTAAAATTATCGAAACCAACAAAACTGCTCGTATGTATTTTGATATCCGTGATGGAGAATCTCTCAACCGAACACTCAATATTCGGAAGTATACTCTGATTCAGCCTAATGGGAGCAAAATATATCCCAGAAAATCTAGTTTGATGAGAGCGTTACGCTTAAAAGAAGTTATACGAAATTTGGAAATTGGAATGATCAAAGATGATCGAATTACTTGGTTTGAAATATTAGCTACTCCGATTCCAATTGATAACTTTGGTTTGGCAGTTGCGTTTTTGGATATCACACAAAGGCGACATGCCGAAGAAAAAATTGCGTATTTAGCTTTTTTTGACCAACTTACCAATCTTCCCAATCGCAATTCACTTATTGACAAACTCTTTCCAATTTTTGAAGAAGCAAGACGGCATGGAAACTTGGTAGGAGTTCTGGCTATTGATTTGGATAACTTTAAATTCATAAATGATTCGAGAGGGCATGAATTTGGTGATAAAATTATCAAACTTGTTGCATATCGAATTCGAGAGAGCATACGAGTTTATGATTTGATATCAAGACAGGGAGGTGATGAGTTTACCGTTGTTTTACCTGACCTATCGAATGAACGGGATGCCGCAGTTGTAGCAGAGAGTATCTTAGATGCGATGAATCATCCCTTTATTTTGGATGGAGAAAAGATATTTGTAAACATTTCAATTGGTATCGCCTTATACCCAACAGACGGTAAAGATTCGAATACATTATTAAAAAATGCTGACAGTGCTTTGAACCTCGCTAAAAAACAAGGGAAAAACTGTTATGTTTTTTTTACTCAAGAAATGCAAACTGTGGTAGCCGAACGTTTGGAGATCGAAAACCGAATGCGGATCGCCATAATCGAAAACCAATTCACTTTGGTCTACCAACCAAAAGTCGACTTATATACAAAGAAACCCGTTGGAGTAGAGGCCTTGATTCGATGGAAACACCCCGAACGAGGTTTGATTTCACCAGATGTCTTCATTCCAATATCTGAAGAAACGGGAATGATTCTTGCGATCGGGGAATGGGTCATCAAAAATGCAATTCATACGATGCGTACTTGGCGAGACAAAGGTGTTAAAGAAATTTCAATGGCTGTTAACATCTCCACCAAACAGTTTAAACATGAGAGATTGATTTCTACAATCGCTGAAAACCTTAAACTTTATAAAGTCAATCCTCAAGAATTGGAAATTGAACTGACAGAAAGTTCTGTTATGGAAAATGCTGATGCCGCTATTCGTATCATGCAAGAAATCAGAAAACTTGGAGCAAAAATTGCCATTGATGATTTTGGAACTGGCTACAGTAGTTTGGGATACCTAAAAAAACTTCCTATTTCCAGCTTAAAAATAGACAGATCTTTCGTTTCTGAGCTTACTTCCGATAAGGATTCACGAACTATTATTTTGGCGGTTTCTAATTTGGCACATAACTTGGGATTGACGGTAGTGGCAGAAGGAGCCGAAACGGAAGCCCAGGTACAAATTCTTGCGGAGAGTGGAGTGGATATGATCCAGGGTTTTTATTATGCAAAACCGATGAGTTCGGAAGATTGTTTGGAATTTCTCTTAAACTCTTAAATAATTTCCGATTGACCCAGGGTCCTTTTTTTCGTTTTCTACAATAGAGGATTCCCATTGAAACTCTCTGTCAACTGGCTAAACGAATTTACACCTATTTTATCATTACCCTTTGAAACTGTTCTGGACAAGGTTTACACTTCCATCTGCGAAATTGACGAGGTCGAAGAGTATAAGTCTCACCTTTCGTCTGTTATCACAGTAAAAATTTCCGAAATTTCTCCTCATCCAAATGCAGAAAAATTGCGAATCACCAAATGTTCGGATGGCAAAAAAACATATCAGATTGTAACTGCCGCGGAAAATGTAAAAATTGGTGATATCGTTCCATTGGCTTTACCAGGAACTGTGTTAGATGGAAAGACAATTGTCGATTCTGAACTTCGTGGTGTTCCGTCTTCTGGAATGTATTGTTCGGAAAAAGAATTGGGAATGGCACTCGAGTCTTCTGGTGTTTTGATTTTACCTCCCGATACCAATTTGGGAATTTCTGTTCGTGAGTTTTTTGATTGGGAAGATCGGATTTTAGTAATCGATAATAAGTCTATCACACATAGACCCGACCTTTGGAGCCATTTTGGTTTCGCAAGGGAACTTTCTTTCCAACTAAATTTACCTCTGGATTCTTCTGTTTGGAATTCGAAGATAGATTGGGCAAAAGGAAATGATGGGTTGCAGGTGCAAACTACAAACCACGCACATGCTTATTTTGTTTCATCCATTCAAAATGTAAATATCACCGAATCTCATAAAAAATTCAAATCACGTTTGGAAAAATGTGGAATTCGTTCGATAAACAATGTAGTTGATGTGTCCAACTATCTATTGTTAGAGCTTGGACAACCAAATCACTTTTTTGATCGAACCAAGTGTAAGTCGAATGTGTTTTCTGTAGAAAAGTCAGCCGAAGGGGAAAGTTTTTTACTCTTAGATGACACGAGTCCAAAACTTCAAAAAGATATTTTGTTGATCCGGAATGGCGGTGAACCCGTCGCCTTAGCAGGTATTATGGGAGGATTTGATTCTGCGGTTTCTTCGAGCACTACCAAATTGGTTATGGAGTCTGCCGTATTTAAAAGAGAGGATGTACGTTTCGGAATCAGAAAAACTAACATTCGTTCGGAGTCAGCTGTTAGGTATGAGAAAGGGCTCGATAGTTCCACTTGTTTGCCTGTGATTGCTAGAGCGATTCAACTGCTCAAACAAAATGGATGCCCTGATATTACTGCCTTTGAACCTGTAGGTTTTAATCATAGTCTCGATAAAAAAGTCACGATTCAAACAAACTTAAGTTTCCTTCAAAAAAAATTGGGCAAAGAGATTTCTCAATCAGACGTAGAAAAAATCTTAACCAACTTAGGCTTTGAAGTAAAATCTAATGCAGAGCAGATAGAAGTCATTGTTCCTAGGTTTAGGCATAACTACGATATTACGATACCTGAAGACTTAGTCGAAGAAATTGGAAGAACGATTGGCTACGCATCAATCCAAACCATTCCATTAAAAATGGCTGTTGAAACTCCAATTCGTTATCCTCTCCGAGAGTTAGAAAGGAGAATCAAACAGTATTTTTCTTTGGATGCAAACTTTAACGAAGTATTCAATTATTCTTTTTCTTCAAAAAAAGATACCGAGTTTGAAAGTTTAAATTCGGACTTGGCCCTCGGAATTGCCAATGATATGCCCGAAGAACAATCATTTATGAGAACTAGTTTGTATCCGGGCCTTATCAGACAAGCTGTATCTAACCAAGATCGTTTTCCAGAAGTTCAAATTTTTGAGATTGGTAGGGCTTATTTTAAATTGAATGAAAACGAACTAGCTTCCGAAAAACGAATATTAGGTGTTGCTATAATTTCAAAATCTAAACATGCAGATCTGGAAGGTATCGAAAAAGAGTTTTTGTCTGCTAGAGATACATTCTTTGAGCTATTTTCCTATCTAAATCTAAAGAATGGATTTTTGAAAAAAACGACCCGGACCTATTTCCATCCGAATGCAGGTCTCGAATATTTCTATGATGGAAAGTTCGTCGCCGAATTTGGTATCCTTCATGAAAGATATGCCGACCAGTTCGACTTAAAACGACGTGCCTTTATTGGGAAAGTGGATTTGGATTATCTTGTTCAAATTTGGGAAAAAGAAGGAAGGATTTCTTACTTCCAAGCACCGAGTCAGTTTCCAGAAGGAGAGTTAGATCTATCCGTTTTAATGGAAGAATCAGATTCTACCAGTCGTTTGGCGGAGATAGTCTATGCTCTAAAAATTCCTGAATTGAAATCTATGTGGGTACATACAATCTACCGAGGTGAATCGATCGGGACATCACAAAAGTCTGTGACGTATCGATTCCAACTTATGTCGTATGATAAAACATTTACCCAGGACCGATTTAAGGAAATTTCTGATCTATTGGTGGAAACTTCGAAATCGAACGGTTTTGCAATTCGCTAAAATTGCTTTGACATTTGAAAAAATATAAGGCCAGATGATGCCATCTTATGTGGTCTTATTTCTTTTGTTTTGCGACAGCGCTCTTTTTCCTTTCCTGTGGGCGTCCTGAAATTCAAAAGTATATTTCCAATGATAGTATCTCACCGGACCATTTGGATTACACAATCAGTGATCTAAATGGATCGGATAAAATCAATCCGACAAAATTACTCTCTAGTAATTCCATTGAATGGAAATCCGTATTTAAAAATAGTCTGAGTTTGGGTTTTCAATCGAATCCTGTTTTTGTTAAACTAACCACAACAAATACAACTAAGTCTGACGTCTTAGTTCTGGATTTGGGAAATCCGCTTTTAGATTCCGTAAAAATCTATGAAGAGGGAAAACCTTTGCCAATAAAAACTGGTGGGGATTTTTTACCACATAGTGAATGGGAGCTTTTTTCGAAATCTATCGCATTTGAGTTGGATTGGAAGGTAGGTGAGACAAAAACTCTGCTTATTGAAACAAAAACATCGTCAAATATTAGTTATCTGATTAGATTCTATTCGAAGGAAAGTTTTTATTTAAAAGAAAATATCGAAAATACTATCCTGGGATTTTTTTACGGAACCATATTTATAATGGTTTTATATAATCTTTTTGTCTTTTTTATTCTCAAGGAAATTGCTTACATAACGTATTGTCTTTCGATCTTTTTTAACCTTTGTTTGCAAATGTATTTGAATGGGATATTAAATCAGCTGATTACGCTGGAACACCCAGAAATTCATAACAGAATTGGTAGCATAATTGTTGTATGTTCTGCTTTGAGCGGTTGGACTTTTGCTCAACAAACATTGAATTTAAAAAAATTCAATCCATTCGCAAATATATTCCTTAGAGCTGTTAAAATCATTGCCTTCTTCTATATAATAGTTCCTTATTCGTATCTACCATTGGGAACTGCTGTTCGTATTGGAAATTTGATTGCTCAAGTTTTTGTCTCTACAGTCTTTATTGTTGCATTACTGAATTACAGTTCAGGAAATAAACAAGCTCGTTTGTTTTTGTTCGGTTGGTCAACTCTTCTCTTCGGAATTCTCCTGTATACCTTGATGTTAAATGGATTTTTGCCAGTTAATCTTGTTACCATTTATTCGAACCAAATCGGTTCAACTTTGGAAGCGGCAATCCTCTCTTTAGCTTTGGCAAATCGTATTAATGAACTTCGCGAAGAAAAGGCCAAAGCGCAGAATGAGGCTGTTCTAACTCTCGAAGAAAAAGTACGGGAACGAACAAAAAATCTGGATGAATCATTGAATTTGATTAAAAAAGATCTAAACGTTGCTAAAAAAATCCAAAAAACATTGTTCTCAGAAATAAAGACTGCCGATGTTCGCATCAACTTTCATTCGCATTACAATTCAATGTCGGAGGTTGGTGGAGATTTTTATGATCTAACACAAGTAAAACAAGATTACTATCGTATTTTTGTGGCTG
>JALOTI010000317.1 GCA_025457985.1 Leptospira sp. | reverse complement strand
TTAGCTCCATGACCACAAAGCCAGGAACACTGGGCAGGTCTTGCAAACTAGCAAACCAGGCAATTGCAGGAGCATGACCCCGTTGGATATCAATCAAAACGAGTCCTGGCTGCAAGGATTCTATGTCATTGAATGCTTTTTCTATCGTATCTGCACTACCTATACACTCCAAATCATCGGACTTGGAAATTAAATTTTGTAGTGCATCTACTACAAGAGGATGATCGTCAACGATATAGATTTGTTTCTTCATAACAGACCGAACTTATTTAGGACTAGGAATCTTTTAAAGCATTAATCATTTCTTGAGTCGCTTTTTTTCCATCACCAAATAACATCAGGCAATTTTCCGCGATGAATAGTGGGTTAGGAACACCTGCAAAACCCGGACTTAAAGAACGTTTGATAACAACCACAGTTTTTGCATTGCCAACATCTAAAATAGGCATACCTGCAATAGGAGATTTTGGATCTGTTTTTGCCAATGGATTGGTAACATCGTTAGCACCATTAACTATTACAACATCAACATTTTCGAAACTACTGTTGATCTCATCCATCTCCTTCAGTCGATCGTAAGGGATATCTGCTTCTGCCAAAAGGACATTCATATGACCTGGCATACGACCAGCGACCGGATGGATAGCGAAGGTAACATCGATTCCGCGTGCTGTGAGAAGTTGGTATAGATCTCGAACTGTATGTTGGGCTTGAGCAACAGCCATTCCATAACCTGGAACAATCACTACCGACCTCGCTACATCAAGCAACATTGCAACTTCTTCGGCACTGGTTGATTTTACCTTTCCACTATAAAAATCTCCGTCGTCCTGTGTTGTTGTGGCAACGGCACCAAAACCACCAAAAAGTACATTTGTCAAACTCCGATTCATTGCCTTACACATAATCTGAGTCAAAATGATACCCGAGGCTCCAACGAGCGATCCTGATATAATGAGTACGTTGTTGTTTAATACAAAACCTGTTGCGGATGCTGCGATACCCGAGTAAGAATTTAGAAGCGATATCACAACAGGCATATCGGCACCACCTATAGGCACTACCAATAATATACCAAGGAATAAACTAACACCACTTAGAATCCAATAAATAGATTCATCCGTAGGCACTAAACATCCATAAACAGCTAGACCAACAGAGACAAGTCCGACAGTTATTTTTACAATTTGGTCACCAGGATACCTTACTGCTTTTTCTGTGATAAACCCTTGTAGTTTTCCAAAAGCGATAAAGCTACCGCTGAATGTCACCGCGCCAACAATTGCTGAAAAAACAATTGATACAACTTCTTGGTAGTTGACTAAATTCGCATAACGAGGGATAGCCATCTGAAGTGCTGAACCTGCAACAAAAACGGATGCTATTCCACCGAATCCGTTTAGGATGGCGACCAATTGAGGCATAGCAGTCATCTGAATTTTTAAAGCTAACACAATACCAATAATTGAACCGATCAAGACACCAACGATAATCCAGTCATACGTTAAAATCCCTTTGTCAAAAAGAGTCGCAACGACTGCAATGAGCATTCCAACAGCACCCAATAGATTGCCCCGTGTAGCAGTCTTTGGGTGAGAAAGTTGTTTCAGTCCAACTATAAATAGGATGGATGCGATCAAATACGAAAGATTTAAAACATTAGTGATATCCATTATTTTGGTGTATCCTTTTTCTTGAACATCCCGAGCATTCTGTGGGTCACCACAAATCCACCAACCACATTGATGGTTGCAAAAATTACCGATGCAAATCCCAAGATTTTTGTTACGTTGTTACTTTCGATTCCCGCCGCAAAAAGGGCACCGATCAATGTAATTCCTGAAATGGCGTTTGAACCCGACATAAGAGGGGTGTGGAGGATGGGAGGGATTTTTGTGATGATTTCAAATCCCACGAAAATCGCTAAAACGAATATCGTGACGGCTGTAACAAATATTTCCATAGTCTGTCTAGTAGTACCTGATAAATTCAGCTTTTTGGAAACCAAATTTTACTTAGTTTTATCTGTATTTAACGAGAAGACCAGCACGTGTTCCTTCGTATGTTTCACTGGTTGAATCTACGCGGTTCCACTCCACCTCAACCTAAAGCAGGATCTTCAATCCCAACTTCCATAAATCCCTTTCGTCTTAGGATGCAACTATCACATTTACCACAAGGTTTCCCCCGAACAGGATCATAACAGGAATGTGTTAGGTGGAGAGGAGCCCCCACTTCTAATCCTTTTTGGATAATTTCTTTTTTTCCCAAATCCAAGAGCGGAGTTTTGATTTTGATTGAATTTTCGCCAGCAACTACGCCTTTTTTAGTTCCTAGGTTTGCCATCTTTTGGAAGGCATGAATGAACTCTGGTCTACAATCGGGATACCCAGAATAGTCGAGCGCATTTACTCCTATGTAAATTGCATCGTATCCATGTCCTTCCGCAAGCGAAAGTGCAAATGATAAAAAGAGAATATTTCGTCCAGGAACGTAGGTGTTTGGAATCTCCAAATCTTTGTTTGTTGGCGAATAACCTTTTATTTTTATTTGGTTCTTCGGGACTCGGATACGTTTCTCGGTTAAGGAACTTCCTAAAAAAAAGTTGGGATCTAACTTCTGAATGAAATGAGGAATGCCCAAATCTTTTGCTATTTTTTTACTTTTTGTAAGTTCTATCTTATGTTTTTGCGAATAGTCAAAGGAAAGTGCAATGAGCGGTATTTTTTTATTTTTAGGGTAACCAAAATCACGTGCTGCAATGTAAAGGCAAGTTGTAGAATCTAGACCACCTGACAAAAGTACTACGGCCCCTTTTGACTTTACCATCTTTCTACTCCTTTTATTTTCTACCCAATTTGATCAGAAAAGAATTAGGATTTTTTTCCTCTGTATACGGAAGAACTAGTACAAGTTTCGTAGACGATAATTTTATCTAATAGGGGAAGTTTTGGTTTGAGTTTGTTCCAAAGCCAAATCGTAATATTTTCACTGGTAGGATTTTCCAAACCAGGAACATCGTTTAACATATAATGATCGAGGTGTTCTTCGATGATGGGTTTGACAATACTCTTCAATTCACCAAAATCCATAAGCCAGCCTGTGGCGGGATCCAAATTCCCTTTGAGATGAACGGAGAATCGAAAGCTATGTCCGTGAACACGCTTGCACTTATGTCCATCAGGAACATTGGGTAAAAAATGAGCAGCCTCAAAACCAAAGGTTTTGGATAATTCAATTTCCTCCATAGGTTCGCTCAATTATTCTTCGGTTGCGTATTCCGCAAAAAGAGATTTTTGGTTCCCTGCGTGGTCTTGGAATTCTACGGGATAGTTTGCTGTAAAACAAGCGTCACAAAAACCACCACCTTTGTGTTCCTCAACAGCTTTGTTCATAGTTTCCAAAGTTAGATAGGCGATCGAATCCACACGTAAGTACTTTTTGATTTCTTCGATACTATGTGTCGCAGCGATCAATTCCTTATGAGTAGGAATATCAATTCCATAATAACAAGGTGAGATGGTAGGTGGTGCAGAAACTCGGAAGTGGATCTCTTTGGCACCCGCTTGGCGGATCATTTTGATGATCTTTCTGCTTGTGGTTCCTCGCATAACAGAATCATCGATGATAACAACTCTCTTTCCATCCACAACTTCTTT
>JALOTI010000316.1 GCA_025457985.1 Leptospira sp. | reverse complement strand
AGCGATTTATGAAAACTTTGAAGGAAAATGAGGATTTCATCCTTCGTATCAAGTCTGCTATCCAAGCAGAGGAAGGAGATTGGAACCTTTACTTTACCAAAGATCAGAAGATATTAAATGCAAACGAGGAAGCAAAAAGAGAAAAAGAGAGGGAAGAATTTCGCCCTCATCTTTGGCTTGTTGGAAAACGAAAAGTCCCAAGTCCAATATTTGTCGTTGCGATGATGGGCGAATTTAGGTTTAAGTATGCTCCTTTGCCGATTAACATCGATATTTTGGACCTTCCTAAACAATTTAAATATGCCTTCTCTCAATTCAAAAAAAACTATAAAGCAAATGATGGCCTTGCCGGTCCCTTCGGAGAAATCGTAGGCTATTTTTATCGGAGGAAGTATGATCTTGCATACGAATTCGACAAGGATGGAAAACAGATCGGAGTTTTGGAAGGATACTTTCCAATTCCGAAAGCCTCTCTAACAGTTGGAAATCGAGAGATACGGATAAGAGTAGATTAGAATTATTGAGCCAAAAAACCGTTCCTCAGATAGATGAGTAGTTTTAATCCGACTTTAAACTACTCATTTTTATATCCCCTACCCTTTCAATCCGTCCAATGAATACGGATTTAAAAACTGACGTTTCCAAAGTAGGTTTCGATCAACTTGGCTTAACTCTGCTTCTTCACAAACCGATTTCCATTTTTTTTCAATCGTTTGAATTTGGTGTTTTACAATCTCAGTCGCTTTTTGTTTCGAAAGAAGGAACTGATTTCTCGCTTGTAAACAGACTTGAATTTGGCTCCTTCTATCTTCCCCTGTGATAAGCATGGCCTGTGACACTTCGTTACCTGACCTAGCCTGAGGACAAATATCATACGCTGGCGTTAGACTCAATGAATTGCCATCCCAAAAGGCCGAATGGTTTCTCGCATGATCATCTGTATTTCCCGAAAGAATATTGAAGACCAATCTTTTGAAAAGCTCTTCCAATGTTTCCTTTGGAGAAAGAAATCGGTGCCGGATGATTTCACATAATGTTTCATAACTGGCATAACGCGCTAACATCTCATCAAGTCCAAAAAGCGTGAGAGCCGATACAGTTCGTTTCCTCGTCCATCCATCTTTTTTTCGGATACGATCAAATCGTTGGATGAGAAGAACATCCTTTTTGGCCGCTTTTGTTAGTTTGACATCGGCGACATCGATTCCAACTAGCTTAGCCAAGCGCATAGCTAAGTATTCTGCTTTCACAACATTATAGTAATCAGCAGTCGAGGCAAACTTAGCCACATACTTAGTTTCTTTTTCTTCTACCAATGCCTTTGGTCTCGCACCACCGATGGATGTTCCATGGAGGAGTGCAAAGTCTAACTCCTGATTCAAAGGAATTCCTTTTTCTACCTTTTCTGATGAAGCTAAAAGTTCTTCAAAGGAAATATTTCTAGGTTTTCTTGGCACATATTGTGTCGATGATTCTTGAAAGTCAAGTGCACCGATTCGATCGGATCCTGATTCTAGAAGATATAACAATTCACTTAGGTCACCTGTATCTTTTGCTTTTGAACCAGAAACTTTGTTTAGGATCACTCGCCTTCCCCAAGCATCTGGAGATGCATCTCGAATGGCATTTGGCATCTTAAGATTGTTTAATAAAGGAAGTCTACCTTCTATGAGTGGTAATTCTGGTTCATAGATTGAATAAAGATTTGCATTGTCTTTTGCTTTCTCTAAATAACTTCTACCATAATTGAAATAGTAATAACCATTTTCTTCTTCGATCCTTCCACAAACAATGGGATCCACTTTCCCATCCAACCAAATCCAAACATAAGCCTCTTTAGAAGTCATCTTTCACCTTCTTCATTTTGGTTCGAATGCGTTTTGGCATCAGTGTCAATTTGTCTGATGCATTTTGAATGGATTGAGATAATGATGGACTCTCAGATGCAAAGAGTGGTATTCCGAGAATGACAGCCGCTTCCAATGCCAATCCAATCGCGACGGTCATATCGCCTGCTTCAATTTTTTGTAAGGTAGTCCGAGAGATTCCAATCCGTTCGGCAAGCGTTTGTTCCGACCAGGCCTTTTCTTTCCGTGCCAGCTGGATTTCCTTTCCAAGAAGGGCACCGGCTTCTTTTGCCAAACGAGAATAGGTTCTTGTGATCTTCATGATGAATTCAATTCCGATTAATTGACCATTATATTAATCATTAAATATGATTACGACTATTTTATTGGTCATTATTATGTAATTAGGTTATTTTACAGATTCCTCTTCCACGTGGTTAGATTGCTTTAATTTTCGTTTTATACCGATGGAAAAGAATACGAAAAAAGAAGTCTTTTGCTACCTTTCGTCAGTAATGGAACAGACAATCCAAGTTGTATCCTAAGGTCATGTTTTGAACTAATATTTTAGATTTACAATGTTTAGTCTGAAGATCAGCTTTCTAAGAAATCTACAAACACTAGTTTGGCCGGCTTCCCCTTCTCCCCACAGACAAAGGCATTTTGCTCAAATTGGAAGGCAAGCGTCCGTGCTCCATGCTCGTCCATTCCCAATACCAAAAAACTTTCCTCCGACCAACGTCCGTCAGGTGATTCCCCTACTCCTGGGAGGATGGTAAAGTCAGGATTGGATTGCAAAATGTCAAATAATGCTTGGTTACGCGCACGATTCTCTTCCAAAGGAAGGCGTTGGCTTCTCGGATTCCAAGCGGTGAGATAGGACCAATGTGTTAGGTTGTGGTCTGAGAGTAAAGAATCCAGTTCGGAATGGGTTTTGCCAATGCGAATGGGGTCTTGGAAGGACTGGACTTTGTAGAGAGTGGAAAGGTAGGCGGAGTTGAGGTCGGTCATAGGGGGTTAGGATCAAGATTCATATATAGCATCAATTAAGGCTTTTTTGTTATATTTTAATCCTGCCAGTTTAAGTGCCGCAAGCACAGTGCCAAATTTAATGTCGTTACCGTAAGAAGGAATTGTCAAATGAGCTCCATTATCAAGAGAGAAGGTTACATGGCTTCCTTTTTGTCTAAGTTGTTTAGCATTATATTTTTTTTTGAGAAAAGAAAAAAGTTGTTTGCCTGATATGAATTTTGCGTTTAGTTTGAGCTTTATCCTTTCAAAGATCGAATTTGTTACCCCATATGAAATACATGTTTGTATAGATGTAAGTCCCATTAGAAGTTGGCTATCTAGCTTCCATAAGTCATTGATTGCTCTTTTAAAATTTTCGAATTGACATTCTGTATAACAAAGTGACAACAATTGCTCTTCACCTTTCTCGAAATTAGTATCGGCCAAATAACTTTTAGCAAGACTATAAGGTTTCCCCTGTAAATCAATATAAGATTCTAAAATAGAAAACAGTTCTTTTCGATACTTTCTAAATCCCTTACCTTTTTTCTTATCTTCAATAATTGAATCGCATTGTCGATAGGCATATGCATTTGCCAAAGTTTCTTCTAAGCAGGTCTCTTTATCTTTTGAGTATGCTTTCAAAAAGGGGTCGACATATAATTTCTTTCGAATCAGAATTTCCCATTTTGTTGCCACAGATTCAACTTTATGATGATACATTTCATGATAGGCTACAAACTTAATTAAAATATCGAAATTCAATTTTGATCTGTTATATTCTAAGAGATCATATGTTAGATATGCTAT
>JALOTI010000315.1 GCA_025457985.1 Leptospira sp. | reverse complement strand
AGAAATCCAAGCCAGGTATTCTTGTGAAAGAGATTTTCCTTATTTTGTAGAAAGAGAAGTAGGAAACCAAATAGAGAAAATACAATCCAAATAAAACTCAATATAGGTACGTCGAATCGCCAAACAAAGAAATACATCAAAACAGAAAACAAATGCAGGAACTTGTAAATCCTGGAATGATTTAAAAAGAATCGATTGCTAAAATAAGGAGCTATGGAATAACCAAATCCTAGGACTAACTGTAAGAAAAATATCTCTGACACAACCCCACTCCAAATGACTCAAAATACGAATCAACCACAAGAAATCTTTAGCTTTCAGTTTTTTAAGATTCCTTTCTACAAAATGCCCTTTTACCTCCTTTTCCCGATTCGCTTTCGAAAGATTGCTGGTTTACGCCATGGAGAGGTTTTACTTCCTATGGTACTTGGCGCACCCATCTATTCCTTAAAACGATACAGCTTCAATCGTTTGATATTTTTTGGTCATTGGCAGGATGCATTGGCTTTTGAAACTTTCAAAAGTAAAAGCTCAGAGATTCAATTCCAACAAGGATGGTCTCTTTCTCTCTCACTCTATCGAAGGTGGGGAAAGATTACAGAAATACAATCCGCAAATCTCTATCCTAGAGTTTCACCAAACACGAGCGAAACGGTTGCAATCACCTTGGCGAGACTGAAATTGAGTGAGTTATTTCGATTTGCAAAATGGGGGAAACCTGTGGAAAAACAGGTTCGTGACCACAAAAAACAAAAGTTAGCTTTTGCCGCATTTAGACCATTTGGAAATTTTTTAACATTTAGTACTTGGGAATCGGAAGAGGCAATGGTGGGAATGGTCCATGGAACTCAGCCGAACCTAGACGGTTTGAATCATAAAGAGGCAATGATAGAAAGGAACCGAAAGGATTTTCATTTTGAATTTACGACTCTTAGATTTGAAATTTTAGAAAAATCTGGAATGGAGTTATCCCCGCTTCAAGTCTAAAAGCCGTGCGAGTTTTATTTACTTTTTTAATGTTTTTATCTTTCTGTAACCCAACAAAAAAGGAAGAACGACCCGTATGGGAACCCTTTCTTCTTTTTGGTCTTATTTCCTATGCAAGCACATCCCCCTTTGATGCGTTCGCTGAAAGAGATATTGATTTTCCAAGATTCCTAGGAACCTGGAATGAAATACAAAGGATCGACAATGGCTTCCAATCTGGTCTCAGAAAATCAACTGCTACCTATACAGATAATGGCAATGGTCAAATAGGAGTATTGAACCAAGGCTTGCGAGCCGATGGAGGGATCACTGCACAAAATGGGGTTGCATTGATACCTGATTCCAAAGTAGGCCGGCTGAAGGTTAGCTTTGCATTCCCCTTTTTCTTCGGAGACTTCCTCATACTAAGGATTGATCGAGAAAACTACCAAACGGCACTTATTGGTGGACCTAGTGCAAATTTTCTTTGGATCTTTTCAAGGCAGGAAACCATAAATCCAACCATAGAAGCAAATTACATCAATTATGCGAAAGAAATTGGATACAGCGTGGAATCATTGAATCGGTTTCGATAGGAGATGGATTTTCGTAACCAATTCGGCTTTTGAGTGTAGCAAAAGATTAGTGGAATTTATCTGTTGAATCCATTAATGGATTGCCAATTTCCATAAGATGAATTACTATTTTCATATGAAGTATGCTTTAATCACTGGTGCATCCACAGGTCTTGGAAAGGACTTCGCACACTCTTTGGCAAAAATGGGTTTTGCACCTATTTTGGTAGCTAGAAATTCCGATAGACTGAAAAGTCTTGCAAACGAAATCAAACAAAGATATGGCGTAGAAGGAATTGTCATTTCCGAAGATCTTTCCGTTCCAAATGCCGCCGAAAAAATTTATAAGACCGTCAAAAAATTAAAATTAAACGTTAGTTGTTTGATCAATAATGCTGGTTATGGGCTAAATGGCGAATTCCACAAAAATTCTTTTTCGGAAGAATCTAAAATGATACAGTTGAATGTTACGACGCTTGCAGAACTATGTCATCTTTTTTTACAGGATATGATCCAACAGAAAGAGGGTTATATATTAAATGTCGCTTCTTCCGCAGCATTCCAGCCTGGTCCGCTCATGACAAACTACTACGCAACGAAAGCTTATGTTTTATCATTTAGCGAAGGTTTGTCTGAAGAGGTAAGGGATTACGGAATCACTGTATCATGTCTTTGCCCCGGCCCTACAAAAACAGAATTTTTTGAGAGAGCTAAGATGACGGGAAGTAAATTGATCCAATCTTCGCTGATGGTAATGACTTCAGAAGAGGTAGTCGCACAGGGAATAAAAGCCTTGTTTGGAAAGCAAGTAGTCAAAATTCCTGGGATTCTCAACTTTGTACTAGCTACATCTATACGGATTACTCCTAGATTTCTCGTACGAAAAATTGCAAAGATGCTAAATAAAATCGATTGAGATGCAATAGACGCAACAGATTTGCAATTGAAAGCAAAATTAAGGAAATCTCCTCTCTTTGATTATCACCACATTAGAATTGCATCAATTCTAATGTGGGCATTCCAAAAATAATGACTGTTCACTAATAAATTGTTGAAACAGATATTTTTCTATCATATATTAAGATTAAAAGTCAATTTATTTCCAATTGTGTAACAAAAGGAGTTTATTGGCTTCCTGAACAATGTCAGAAAAATTAGATTCATTCTTGGTTATTGGAGTAGGCGCATCTGCGGGTGGACTGGAAGCTATCCAGAGTTTTTTATCGCATCTAAAGGATGATTTTAAATCGCATGCAATTATTATTGCTCAACATGTTAGCCCAACTTACAAAAGTATGCTGGGACATCTTTTATCAAAATCTACAAGTATTCCCGTGGTGGAAGCTGAAAATGAGTTACCAATACAACCTGGCTTTGTTTATGTTACACCACCGGATACAGAAATCCGGGTTAAATATGACCAGATCTTTCTAACCAAACCCAAATACCAAACTGGTCCCAAACCATCCATTGACGTTTTATTCGAGTCCCTTGCTGACTGTTATGGACCACGTTCGGTTGGAATCATTCTTTCGGGAACGGAATCGGATGGAACCATGGGTATTGGATCCATTTTTTCTAAAGGCGGTTTAACGATTGTTCAGAACCCCGAAACTTCAAAATTCGATGGTATGCCAACCTCAGCGATAGCAACAGGGAAAATTCACTTTGTTTTATCACCTCAAGAAATGGGAAATCAAATTCTCTCGCAAAAAAACATTCCGAGTGATCTTAACAATGAGAACAGAGAAGAAGAATTTGAAAATTACTCGCTTCAACAAATTCTAATAGCCTTATCAAATTTAAAAGGTACAGATTTTTCAAATTATAAAAAATCAACAATAGTTCGTAGAATTCGGAAACGAATGAGCAATTTTAAGATCAAAGAATTTTCGGAGTATCTAGCTCTACTTAATAACAATCCAAATGAATATGAAATTCTTTTTGAGACTCTTCTAATCGGAGTTACTTCATTCTATCGGGATGAAAAAGCATTTTTAAAAATTGAAGATCATCTTAAAAACATTGTATTTAACAAAAAGAAAGGTGACTCAATTAGGATTTGGACTCCTGGTTGTTCAACGGGAGAAGAAGCCTATAGCATCGCAAGCATCATCGCAAATATTCTAAAAAA
>JALOTI010000314.1 GCA_025457985.1 Leptospira sp. | reverse complement strand
GTCTAATGAGTATGAAGTTCATCGCAACCAAAACTCTTCACTTAGTTTTTTTCCTATTTTTTACAACAACGGCAAGTTTTGCAGGGAGTATCGACCACAACCACTCAGAGTTCGATGTCCTTTTAAAAAAATACGTTTCGAATGGACTGGTCTCTTATAAAGGATTCCAATCCGATGACGCCGCTCTAACAAAATATTTGGACAGTCTGTCCAAAGTTTCTGAATCGGACTACAATACTTTCACAGAGAAAGAAAAACTCGCATTTCTCATAAATGCATACAATGCGTTCACAATCCGTTTGATTTTGGATCACTATCCTCTTTCAAGTATCACAGATATCGGTTCTCCTATATCCACTTTAAATCTGGTTCGTGGCACACCTTGGAAAAAAGAATTTTTCACACTTCTCGGGAAAAAAAGACATCTGGATTGGATAGAACATGAAAAACTAAGGAAAGATTTTTCTGAACCTAGAATCCACTTTGCCATTGTCTGTGCTTCAATCGGTTGTCCTCAACTTGTTGCCAGGGCTTACACTTCCAAAGACTTGGATTCCCAACTGAACGAAGGAAAACTGAATTTTCTAAAAGATCCTAAGAAAAACTACTATGATAAAGCAAAGAACACTTTGTACCTGAGCCAAATCTTCAATTGGTTCCAAGGAGATTTTACAAAAAAAGGTACTTTGATAGAATTTGTTCAAGAAGGATTTTCTGATAAAATTGACCCAAAGGCAAATATCAAATACTTGGAATACAGCTGGTCTTTAAACGAGAAAAAATAGCAACTTAGATCCGGTATCACTTATACTTCTAAAAGAGTATAGGTGATCTTTGCCGTTTTTTCTAATGTTTTGGCGACGGAGCAATATTTTTCCAAACTGAGATCGATGGCTCGTTTTGCATTCTGTATTTCAAAAGGCCCTTTGATATGAAACGTAAGGTGGATATCTTTAAAAAGTTTTACTTGATCCACTTGCTCTCGTTCACCGACAACATCCACTGAATAGTCCACAACATTCAATTTCTGTTTTTGGAGAATCATAAGGACGTCGATGCTCGTACATCCAGCTAGACCCATAAGCAACAACTCCATAGGTCTAGGTCCTTTATTTGTCCCACCTATCTCTGGTGAGGCGTCGATTAAAATTTGATTTCCTTGTTCATTTTCCGCTTGGAGTACAAATGGACTTTCGATTCTTTTAAGAGTTACTTTCATATATTCCTATGCGTTATTTTTTAGTACGAGTAAATGCACCATCCCAATCACTAGGAGGAGGGTTTTGGAGATAGTAGTCACAACGTTCCGCAAGCACTTTTGAAGCTTTATCTTTCGCCTTATCTACAAGTCGTGAAAAAGATAGTTTTGCTTCAGCAAAATGGCGACTTTGGTATTGGAAAAGAGCTTCTTCGTAATCGGATACGAACTTCTTTTCCTCTTCCGATTCTGTTCCTAAAATTGCTCTGATCTCGTAAAGAGTCACAGGTTTTTGCTTCCCTTTGACACGAACAAAATCAAGTTTCCTTGCGAATATAGAGTCTTTCACAGCATCCATAACAAATTCAGATGCCAAAATCTTAACATTATAATCCTTACCCGCTGCTTCCAATCGAGCGGCCAAGTTTACTGTATCTCCCATCATTGTATAAGAGGCGAGGGCATCGGTCCCCATAAATCCAACTTTCGCATAACCCAAGTTTAATCCGATTCGGAAACTCATATTTTGAGCTTCTTCAATATAACTATTTTCAGATTTCCATTTGGATTTTAATTCTTCGAGTTTTTGTACCATTTCGAGGCTGGCTGTTGCCGCTTTGAGACAATGTTCCTCGACATCCAATGGTGCGTTAAAAATCCCAACGATAGCATCTCCAATGTATTTATCCAAAACACCGTCATGTTTTTTTAAGATGATTGTCATTGCTGATAAGTATTCATTGAGAAGTTTTGCAAGATCTACAGAACTGAGTTTTTCGGAAATCGCACTAAACCCAGCAATATCGGAAAAAAATGCTGTGATGATTTTTTCACTTCCGCGTTTGAGTTTCTCAAGGTCTTTGAGAGCTTCCGTGACCACAACAGGATCTACCATACTTCCTAAAACCCCGCGCATCTTTTCACGATCTTTAAGACCCGATACCATGGAGTTCAAAGCTATCGTTAGATTCCCAAATTCGTCATTTCCGCCATGTTCAAACTCGACGTTCAGATTTCCTTTCCCAACATCTTCGGCACTGCGAATGATCTTTCTAATTTTTTGAACTACAACACCAGAGATAAAAATAGCAAAGAGGATCGCAATACCGCAGATTGTAATCGCCGTATAAACAATTTGATTTCGATTGTCACGGATAGCTCGAATACCATCTGTACGATCGACGAGGGTGCGCACAAGACCTGAGAAATTGGATTTTAAGACAAAGTTAGCGATAGATTCGTCACCAAACAAAGGCAAACTATCCAATTTCCAAAGGATTTCCTCCGCTTCACTTCGCGAATTCCCAATACTTCCGTCAGGGAATAAACGTTTGAGTTCTTTTGTGGGAGTCTCCTGTTCTGCGGAACTAATCCACTTCCGAATAGCTTTCCACCGTTTTCGATGGAGTTCTCTATCTTCGGGATTTTGGTAGTATTTTTCATATTCCGATTGGTCTGATTTAAATTTCAGTAAAATCCAATCTTCTAAAGCAGAGTCACGTAAACTTCTTAGGCTCTCCCAACTTTCGAATTTTGGATTAGTTTGGATTTCTTCGGTCAGAATTTTATCAAAACTAAGCTCTCGTCTTTCTATAAGGTTTGAATAATCCTTATACAAGGCCGCAAAAATTTTATCCTTCGACGGGGGAATAGGTGGTTTTGAATTTTTTAAAACCTTCAATCTTTCCTTTATTTTTGGAATGAGAATTTTGAGATCGGCTACGATTTTGTCATCTTCATCTACAAAAGAATCAAATTCGCCTAAATCTTGTTTAGCGAAGATTATACGAAACGCTCGTCTCGTGGAATTCGGATTTCTGTAAAGAGGGGAATGTGAGGTTTGGATTTCGCGATTTTCCCACTGGAATACGGAATCTTCTCCTACCTGCTTTGCTCCAGTATTTTGGTTAACCTCAGAAAAGGCATTGAGTAGTCCTTCTTCCATTTCAGGTAAGTCAACAAATTGTGCGATCGCACTTTTATCATCGATGAATTTTGTATCAAATGAGGCGATGGTTGTTTCACCATCCACAATCGCTGACGTAGGGAAAGTCTGGATTCGAAATAATTTTGTGTCGAGACCGAGCTCTTCCAATTTTCTTTTCTTTGAATCGGCATAGAGTCTACCAATAGCCCGATCCAACTTTGATCTGCCGTCACGAATGTTTTTTTGAGCTTGTTTTTTTAAACTTTCGTAATCGACTTTTTTCTTTGATTCTTTTTTGGCTTTTTGGTCTTTTTCGGCAGGTTGGTTTGGAATTGTATTTGGATTAACTTCTGGGTTGGACTCAGATTCTATTTTCTTTTGTAAATCTGCATATGCCTCTTCTGCCTTAACAAATGCTTTAGCTAGCCTTACTAAGTTCTGCCAATCTTTCTCCGAGAGATTTTGGTTTGCTGCTTCGTTGAGTTGTTGTTTGATTTCTTTTTCTAAAATCTTAACATCCTCGGGAGTGAGATACACTGAAAAAAAACTAT
>JALOTI010000313.1 GCA_025457985.1 Leptospira sp. | reverse complement strand
TTTTAATAATCGCTTTTGCACCCGAAACAGTTGGCACTTCAACTTCGCCGCCTAAAGCAGCAAGCGTGAAGGGCAGGGGAACTTTGCAGTGAATATCGGCATTTTCTACTTCAAACATGTCATGCTGTTTCACCGAAATGAACAAATACAAATGGCAGAGTCGATCTCACGTTCTTTCAACTCTGGTGAGAATCTTGTGGTGGAAGCAGGGACTGGGGTTGGAAAGTCACTTGCCTATCTGATTCCTGGTGCCCTTTTCTCTTTGGAAACGGATTCTCCCGTAGTGATATCAACTGAAACCAAATCTCTACAAGACCAACTTTTGTACAAAGATATTCCTATTGTAGAAAAGGTACTGGGGCGACCAATTTCCGCCATGGTTGCATTAGGTGCAGGGAATTATGTTTGTAAAAGAAAATATGGGAAAGTTATGGAACGGGGAGATTTTGGCGCTGAAATGGAGTCAGAGATCGATTACGTTTCGAAATGGGTGCGAGAATCCAAAACAGGAATTCGAAGTGAATACAGTGGATATCTTTCCCCAGGATTTTGGAATTCTATCGCAAGAGAGCCTGACAACTGTTTAGGTAGAAATTGCCCTAATTTTTCCCACTCCTTTTATTTTTTAGAAAAGGAAAAATGGAAAAAGGCAAACATTCTAATCGTAAACCATCATTTACTTGCAAGTCACCTTGCGGGTGATTTTCGAATTTTACCGCAATTCTCTCACCTGGTTGTTGATGAAGCACATGTCTTTCCGGAAATTGTAGGTAAGGCGTTTGGCGGAGAAATGAAGTATGAATCGATTCTTGGAATCTTACATTTTTTGTTTCATCCAGAAAAGCGAACAGGACTCTCGATTAAATTAAAAAAATCGGAAGAGATTCAATCTGCGGTGGTTAGTGCCATAGGTGCACTGCAGGATTATTTTCGTCTTTTACTTTCCGCAGTTCCTCTGCAGTTCCAATTTTCTCAACGTCACACAACCAAGGTTAAGTTAGATGGTGGTAAGTTTGAAGAAATTTTAATCGACTTAGGTTCAATACTAGAGTCAGTTTCAGGAATTTATAAAAAAGATTCTGAGGATTTAGAAGAAAAAGAGATTGGGCAAAGTTTAGAAATGTTGGTTTCTAATTTTAGTAAGATTGTTAGTTTTAGTTCTGATTTTAGAAATAAAACCAATTCCAATTTAGTATTTTGGCTGGAGACTCCAAATCAAACATCTAAGGAACCATATTACGGAATTTATTCCCAACCCAAAAATACCGCTGAGATTTTGAAAGAAAGTCTTTTCCCAAATATGGAATCTGTTATACTAACTTCCGCTACGCTGTCACCTACTCCAGGTAATTTTTCTTATTTTTTGAAAGAGATAGGTGAAACAAAAATTGAAACCAAAACTCTCAATTCGCCTTTTTCTTACCATACACATTCGTTACTCTTTGTACCAAAAAATATTGCAGACCCCACAACAGATCCAAACAGAAATCGAATCGATCTCTCATATTGGATCAGTAGACTGTTGAATCTTTCGGAAGGAAATAGTTTTGTTCTATTTACCTCTAATAAACTTCTGAATGAATTGTACGAGGAATTAAAAAATAAGGTTCCTTACCCAATTTTCTCTCAAACGGAATTGGGTCCAATAGTCGCAAAACGAGAGTTTCTTGCTAATGAAAATAGTGTTTTGTTCGGAGTCTCAAGTTTTTGGCAAGGGGTAGATATTAAGGGTGATAAGTTAAAGAATGTTATCGTAACCAAATTACCCTTTCAGGTTCCCACCGAGCCAGTCCTTCAAGCAAAAATGGAAGATATGGAACGTGCAGGAAAAAGTCCTTTTTGGGAAATGCAAGTGCCAAAGACTTGCCTGCAACTGCGACAAGGGTTTGGACGTTTGATTCGGTCTTCCAAAGATACGGGAGTGGTAAGTATTTTAGATCCTCGTATCCATACAAAATCTTATGGAAAGAATGTGATACAAAGTTTACCGAAGGGTGTTCCTTTGGTTACAGATTTTGCGGATTTGGAAAGAAAATTCCGTAATCTGCCGAAAGGATAGATATGAGAACTTGGATTCTATTTTTTCTGGCTAATACTTTTACACTCCTTTTCTTCGGACAGCCGTTGAACGCCCAAGTATTGGAAAAAGACATCTACCAAACCTCCACGAATTGGACGGATCTTAAAATAACTGCCCTTGTGAAAGAGCCAGTTCCAGCGATTGTTTTTGATGAATCAGATCCCAGATTTGGTAAAGAAAATACCGCAACTAGTCAAGGTCGTGCGCACTCAATTGCACGTAAAAAAGCGAAAGAAAGATTGAAAATTCGACTTAGCCAAAGACTCGAGTCCATTCTCTTTAACTCTGATTTTACGGTGTATGAATATTCTCAAACAAGGCAAAATGTCCGATTGAGTTTAAATAACTTTTTGGCAAAAGAAACGGAAACCTATGACTTTCTCTTCCAAAAAAATAATTTAGAAGCAAAAGCTGAGATTTCGATTAAAGGCAAAGAAGGATTACTTTCGCATATTCCAATTGAATTTGGAACTGAGGAAATGCCAATCTTTACTGAAGAACTGCCTGCGGTTGCATTTACGGGACTCATTGTGGATGCACGACATCTAAAATTAAATAAAGCCTTACTTCCCAAGATTCAAACAGATAGAGGACTCGACATCTACTCACCTCTGTATACAAAAGAACCATACGCAATTGAAAAAGGGTATATCCACTACAGTAAGGATACTAAGGAAAAGTTAACTGAAAAAGTAGTTGGAAACAATCCTTACTTTGTATTAGGGTTAGGTGTTACAGGGAAAAACCAAACTGACGTAATTCTACCAACGGATGAGGTGGTGAAACTTCTCAGCCACCCCGAGTCGAGGAAGAATATTACGCGATGCAGAGTTTTGATTTTAGTTTCTGACTAAGAGAGCTAAAAAGTTTTTCTGCTTTTTCGTAGTCTCCATGGAATAAGTAAGCAAATCCCATATCTTCTAATTCACGTTGGCTTAGAGAGTTTTGTCGCTCTTCCATCTTTTCAATTTGAGAATAGATCGATTGATACGATTTCTTTTTATCTTCAAAAGTTGGTAGATTGAGTTTGCCAGGAAGATTTTCAAATATTAGACTCGCTTCTTTGTGTTTGTCAAGGAAGAGAAGAGAAAGACCAACCAGTTTGTGGATCTCTGGATCGTTTAATGATTTGATATGCTCTCTAAAAAGTTTAATCACTTCCTCATATCTTTTTAAATAATATAAACAGGTGACCTCTTCTTTGACAAAGGATGTATCTTTCGTTTTGGACTTATAATTGTCCAAGATATACTTTGCTTCGGAGTAACTTTCCACGGAGAAAAAAACTTTGATTCCAATTTGTAGTAACGAAAAACAAATTGGGTTGGATGGGTTTTTAAAATAGAGAGCTATACTTGTTGCCGCTTCTCTTTGTTTACCTAATTGGAAACTCAAGATTCCTTCCACTATCGGTGAAAGTGGCGAGATTCCTTTTGGTGTTGGTGGGACAGCCTTCCCTGTTAGTTCATAAATCGCCAGATACCCAAGGTGTTGCAGAAAAAAGTTTTCAGGATGGTTTTTTGTTAGTTGGACCAATTCTTCTGTGGATCCCACTTCATAGAGATCCCAAGCTTCCTGTTCCAGTGATGCAGAAAAAA
>JALOTI010000312.1 GCA_025457985.1 Leptospira sp. | reverse complement strand
TGTAATACTACTGAAACTGAATGGTGGATCCGGAATTAAATTAGTATGTACTAGATTTTCAAATTCCGAATATTCTAATGACTTTAGATTTTCAGAAAAACTGATAGAAATAAGTGAAGGCGATCCAATCACCGTATCTTTATTTCCTGGTGAGGTACCAATTACTTCAAAAAAGCTGGGTTTGTTGTTTGGGTCATACGTTATGAATCCACCGACTTGGTATTGAGGTGGGTCAATTTCGGTCACGCTAATAGTATTAGAATCAGGTCCAACGTTCAGTGTAAAACTCACCAAAGGTTCGGATTCTTCAACCACTTTTATTTTTGTTGCCCCCAATCCTAAATTTAAAAAGAAACGTCCCGAATTATCAGTTGTGCCAGACTCATCTAGTCCTGGTTCATTGCTTTCCTTGGAAGTAATTGTAAAGGATTTGTTAGTTTGAGCTGTTCCTGAATTGTTTCGGATAACACCCGATATGTGGAATGATTTTTTTCCTGATGTTTGACCTAAAATCAAACCAAAATTGAGAATCCCGACTTTATCATCCTCGTCGGCAGCGGGATTCAGTAAAGAATAGACCACAGGATTGTAATAACAGTTTTGAAATCCTACGATGCATAAAAAAAATAATAAATTGATTTTTCCCGAAAGAATTTTACCAAATCTTTCGAATGGTTCAATACGAGATTGAATACCAAAGGTTTTCATCACTGCGGTAATCATTATTTCCTTTTTTGGATCTTCTCTAGATCTTTTTCTAAAAGTTCCATTTCGTATTTTTCTTCAATTTCTTTGAGTTCTTGCTCCACTTTCACTTCCTGTTGGGCTTCTTCTTTTAGTTTATTGATGCTTTCATCGGATAGTAAACGATATCCACTTCCTTCGCAGACTTCTACATAGATGGTTTTTCGAGTTATGGTAATCAAAAAACCACCTAAAGCTGTTATCGCGAGATCAGTGTAAGAGGATGCTTGTTTGATTCGGATGGGTTTAGGATCTTTTGGAAGCAGTGTATTCCAATCTGGTTCCTTCCAGCGGAATGCACCGAATAAATAATAATATTCTGGAAACTCGGAATAAGGTGTACACTTTGCATCTAAAGTTGCTAGAGTGAAAGGAGATTGCCTATCAATCGAACCTAGGATAAAACTATTTCGGATACTAGTTTCAGTTTGTGTGAAAGCTATTTTTGAGTTGGACCGAGAAATCGCCTCGGCTTGTTCCATTTCATTCTTTTTCTTTAAGATTTCTTCACGTTTGGCCGCTAGGATTTTTTCCTTTTCTTTTTGTCTTTTTTCCTCTTCTTCTTTCCTAATCTTTTCTTCATCAGCCTCCGCAAGGTCACGGTAGATTACTTTGAGAACAGACTTTTTAGGAAGCACAAGATGTTTGCCGTCCTGTGTGTCTATTTCAACGTGATCCACATTTTGATTTGTGACAATTCCTCGGATTGTTTTGCCCTGTTTCAATAAGACAGTATGGGCCGAAAAAATTGGGTGGAGCAGGGAAGTAAGGACAAACAGGGAAATGACTTTAAAAATCTTTTGCATTGGGATCAATTGAAGAATTAGTATTTGTCCTAGATTCTGAATTTATTTTGATTTTGCAACTGGTAATTTTTGATTCATATTAGGAAATATGGAAATTGACCTCTTGAATTTATCAAATCATAGAGAATGAATACAAGTGATTGAGGATATCCTAAATGAGTGAAGAAACTAAATTACATAAAGCATTGGGATCGGTTCAGCTATGGGGAATCGCCGTTGGTCTTGTCATTTCGGGAGATTATTTTGGTTGGAACTATGGCTGGTCGAAAGCAGGATTCTGGGAGTTTGCATTAGCGGTTGTTATAGTGGCAATATTCTATGTTCTTTTTGCACTTTGTTTCACTGAACTTTCTGCAAGTATTCCTCAATCGGGAGGTCCTTCCGCGTACGCGAAAAAAGCTTATGGTGATTTGTTTGGATTTTTTACAGGGTATTTGGTTTTGATTGAGTTCATTATCGCTCCACCTGCCATAGCCTCAGCTTTAGGTGGATATCTTCATTTTCTTTTTCCCGCAATACCTGAGTTTGGTGCATCTATTGTAATGTTTATTTTACTTATATTAATTAATTTAACTGGTATCAAACAGACAGCAAGATTTGAACTCCTTGTCACATTGATAGCAGTATTTGGATTGTTATATTATCTATATTTTGTGACTCCCTTTGTTTCCTTAAACTCCTTACCCCAATTTCCAGATATTCCACATTTTTCTTTTTCTGCAAGTTTCCTTTCCATTCCTTTTGCAATTTGGTTTTTTTTGGCAGTAGAAGGAGTAGCGCTCGCTTCCGAGGAAGTTAAAAACCCAGGAAAAGATATACCGATTGGATATACTGCAGGTATTTTCACATTACTCGTACTTGCGAGTTGCATTTTTATCTTCACGGCAGCGGCAGTTGAACCGAAGGAATTAGCAGAACTTGAATATCCGCTTTCGTACGTATTACAAAAGCTATACGGTATAGATTCGATTTTGCCTTATATTTTTACCTTCATCGGTCTTTTTGGTTTGATTGCTAGCCTTTTTGGGATTATACTCGGCAACTCAAGATTGTTATACGGGCTATCAAAGGAAAGATATCTTCCAATGTACTTGTCCAAATTGAATCCAAAAACATTAGTTCCCCAAAACGCAGTTTTAACAGGTGGTGGTATCGGTATTCTTTGTCTCTTTTTTTTGAAAACACCTGAACTCATTACAGCTTCCGCCTTGGGTGCTTGCGGAATGTATGTTACCTGTTTGATATCCTTTATCCGGATTCGTCTCACGTACCCAAATTTGATTAGGCCCTACAAAGCACCGCTATTCCCTATTTTACCGGTCTTCGCATTGCTGATTGGTATTCTCGCGTTAGTTGCAATCATTGCGAGTGAGCCGTTTGTTGCGATATTTATCTTAGGTCTTGGCGCGGGCTTTGGTTTGATCTATTACTTCAAAAAAGAAAGTTATCAGAAGTTTTGAAGTTGGGCGTTTAAATGCGCTTCCTTACTTCTATCTAAGAACAAACGACTTACATAATCCTGAGGATTTGTTTCGAGAAGCTCAGTAAAACCCTGTATGGCTTCTTCGTAATCCTTTCTTCTGTATGCTTCGAGAGCTAAGCTGTATTCTACTTTTTTATCAACGAGTAGTTTCACTTGGTCAGGCCCGTAACCCTGAAGGACTTCCACTACAAAAACTGAGTCTGCCTTTCCTTTGATAGATACCTTATCTAACAAACGATAGTCGTATTGCAGTTCATCGGTAGCTTCCATAAAAGTATCCGCACTAATAACAATTCTGGATCGGAAGAGTTTTGTAATTCCTTCAATCCGAGAGGCAAGATTTACGGCATCAGAAATCACTGTGCCTTCCATTCGTTTGTGTTCACCGAGTATACCAAGCGTAAGATTTCCAGTATGGATACCAACACCCACTTCAATAGGTGAATAGTTACATTTTGCCCTATGTCCATTATAAATCCGTATTGCTTCTTGGATTTGTACAGCGGCCCGTATGGCGTCATTTGCAGAATTGGGAAACAGTGCCATCACTCCATCACCAATAAACTTGTCTATGAATCCACCATTGTAACGGATGATAGGACCCACTCGTTGCAGGTAACTATTTAAAAAATCAAAATTTTCTTTCG
>JALOTI010000311.1 GCA_025457985.1 Leptospira sp. | reverse complement strand
CTGGAATGAAATTCTCAATTGGTAGTATTGGTTGTCTCCTCATTATTATTTCCCTTCCCGTACTTTCGAAACAAACCGCGACCAACCAAATTCCAAATACCTATCGAGTAGAATCAAAAGATACCTGGTTTGGGATTGCAAAAAAATTCCAAACGACAGCAGAAGAACTCGCAAAAATGAACGGAAGAGAGCCAAAAGAAAATCTTTTTGTCGGAGAACGCCTTCGTATTCCCCTTGGAAAAAATTCGATACCATCAGTTTCCCAACCCAAAGAAAATCCGGACTTCCCACTTATAGAAAAAGAGAAAATAGCAAAACATTTTTCAGAAATTACATACAATCCTTACAAAGGAATGTTATTCCAAAGAGGTAAACATTCTCTCGTTAGGGCAACTTTGCCAGGGAAAGTAGTCTTAATTGATTTTATGGATGGATATCTGAATTATATTATATTAGAGCATACTAATGGATACTATTCAATCTATGGAAATTTAGAAAAAATTCAGGTAGTTGAAGGTCAAATCGTTCAAAAAAGAGAGAGGCTTGGAACTCTTGGAAAGGAAAAGGGACTCTATTTCCAAATCAATCGCAATAAAACTGTCGTAAATCCCGAACGATTTCTGGAGATCGGAACCTAATGGAAAAAAGTTTTGTCATAAAAAACGGGAATCTCTATCAAAATGGGAAATTACTACCTTCAGAAATTCGGATCACGGGTGAAAAAATCCAAACCATTGAAACGAAAATTACAACTGCGAATGAAGAATTTATTTTAGACATTTCCCAAAAAAAAATCTATCCTGGTTTCATAAATTCCCATGACCACCTTCTCGCTAGTTTTCTTCCGAAGGTAGGTGGAAACACAAAACACCAATCGTGGTTGTCCTATGACAACCTATACAAATCATCGGGAGTCTTTGCAGAAAGGCAGCAGGTCGACCCAGAAATTCTATATTACCTCGGTGCGTATAAAAACCTATTTAGTGGAGTGACTTCTGTCTTTGACCACATTCCTCATCCAGTTCAAAACCCTTTCCGTGGAATTCTTCCAGTCAAATTGATTGCGGATTATACTTTGGCGCACTCTGTTGGAACCTATAGTCTAGGTTGGGGAGAAGGCCCTGCTCTGGAATATAGAATGGCAGAACATGCAAACCTGCCTTTTGTTACTCATTTAGGAGAAGGTTTGGATGAAGATTCAAAACAATCTCTTAGACTTTTAGAAAAAATGTCGGCTCTTGGCGAACATTCCGTACTCGTACATTGCCTTCCATTCGGCCCCAAAGAAGTTCAAAAAATTGCAGAAAAAAATGCATCTGTCGTTTGGTGCCCCACTTCCAATTTGCATATATTTGGAAAAACAACTAATATCAAACTCTTCCTAGATATGGGAGTTAATGTCTGTTTGGGGACAGATTTTTCACCAAGTGGAGCTACAAATCTTCTGGAAGAATTAAAAACGGCCAAATCTGTATATTTTGAAAGTTATGGCGAAACTTTAAGTGAAGAAACTTTACTTAAGATGATAACAGAAAATCCCAAAAAAGCGTTCCGGTTGGGCAACCCATCCAGTCTCTTGCAGGGACAAATCGCCGATTTAATCATTGTAAATGATACATCTTCTAAACATGAAATCCATATCTCTAACCTTGAGCCAAAAGATATAGATTTAATTGTCATAGATGGCTACCCCATTTACGGATCTCTAGCCTATCAAAATCTTTTTTCTCACTACCAAATCCAAACGGAATCTATTTTTTGGGGTACGGAGGAAAAGCTTGTGGCAGGCTCTCCAAAACGTCTATTAAATCAGGTTTCTTCGAGTTTGGGTTATAAAAAGGAATTGGCTTTTTTACCCAATTTTTCAAAATGAAGCCCAAGTGAGGCAGAGTGTCAGGTCCTATCGTTCGTAACTACAAAGGAGGTTCCATTGTCTATTTTGAAAAAGATAAGGCGGAGGATATCTTTGTTTTACAAAAAGGAAGAGTCGTACTCACCTTTACAAATGTCAATGGTGTAGAGCTTAAGGAAGATGTAAAGCTTGGAGAATTCTTCGGAGTAAAGAGTGCCATTGGTAGATACCCCAGAGAAGAAACAGCACAAGTCATAGGATCAGCTACTGTCCTTGTGTTTAAGGTTCCCGAATTTGAACGATTTGTTTCTGACAAAACACATCTCATCATAAAGATGCTAAAGGTTTTTTCGAGCCAACTGAGACAGGTTCATAGACAGGTTCGTGAAATCCTCGGACAAGGTGAGGCAAAAAATCCCGCCTTTGAGCTGATGAATGTCGCTGAAGTTTTTTATAAAAATGGGAATTATGAGCACGCAGCTTACGGGTTTGAAAAATATTTAGAACATTATCCAGACGGGCAGTATGTAGAACGAGCCAAACAACTTGTCGAACTAGCCAGAAAAAAAACACCTTTCCCTCTCACCATACAGGAGTTAGTTTACAAGCCCGAACCTGGTGCCAATGCAGGGAAACTCCAAGAGATGCTCAAAACCATGGCTGTCACGAAAGATAGCCACGGAAGCACAGTTGATCCAAACTCAATCCTATCTCTCTTCGACAAAGCATCTACATTTATGAATGCAGGCAAATTTCCTGAAGCGATTGAAACATTTCGAATGGTTTCAGAAAGAACAGATTCGGTCACTCAAGAGGAAGAACAATTTGTTGAGAATTCTTTGTTTTACATGGGAAAATCTTCTCTCAAACAAGGTGACTTATCCAATGCTATCACCCATTTTTCAAATTTCATAAAAAAATACCCTAAAGGTCTTCTCCTCAAGGAGAACCTATTCCATCTAGCTCTCGCAACGGAAAGTTCTGGTGATAAGGAAAAGGCAAAACAACTTTATCAAAAAGTTACCCAGATGGCCCCTTTGGATGACAGTATCTCTGAAGAAGCAAAACAAAAGCTGAAGGGGGGAATGAAATGAACGAACAGATGTTAGAAGCCATGTTTGGCAAGTTCGGGAAAGTTTTTCAGCCTAATGAAGTTTTGTTTTGTGAGTATGAACCTGGAAATGATTTTTACCTTATCAAAGAAGGAAAAGTTAAAATCACCAAAACGATTGGCACATCTATCAAAACCTTAGATGTTTTGGAAGCAGGTGATATTTTAGGTGAAATGGCTATCTTAGAAGAACAACCGCGCTCCGCTACTGCCATTGCCTTGACGGAAGTAAAGGCGCTCAATTTCAATCGAGCCAATTTTGAAATGCTAATGACCAAAAACCCAGCATTGGCAATGAAATTACTTCATATTTTTTCTTTCCGAATTTATGATCAAAAGCGAAGGCTCATGATTCTACTGATGGATGATATTGTTGGAAAGGTTTGTGACGTTTTCGTTATGTTATATGAGAAGCAGTACAACAATGATGTTTATAATGAAATCATTCTGACTGCAACCGTGGATGATATCGCAAATTGGTGTGCGCAACCGGTTGGCGAGGTTCAAAAAGTCATCATGCAATACGTCAAAACGGGAAAACTAGATCTTTACCCGGATAAAATTGTTATTCACAATATCAGCGATTTCCAAAGAATCGTAAATCAGAAACGTAAACCTACGTAAGCTCCCATAGCTCAGGTGGATAGAGCACTAGTTTCCTAAACTGGGGACACAGGTTCGAATCCTGTTGGGGGCAATATCTATGTCAGAAAATACAC
>JALOTI010000310.1 GCA_025457985.1 Leptospira sp. | reverse complement strand
CCAATTCGTTTTTCTATTTCGCTGAGTATCTTAGATTTCATAAATTCAAGTTCCTGGACAAGAAGGGAGTGTTTACAGGCAACAAAAAGCTGTTTGGTTTCTAACTTTTTCGGCGTGGATTGGTTTCCCAGAAAGTCGCCAACGATTTGGGGCCATTGGTTTTGTATTTTTTTTAGATTATGATCTGCTAACAGTTGCTCTGGATTTAATTCTAACTTTTCCAGGGTTGAAAAAATTTCAGAGAGTTCAATTTTTTTCATTCAATCGTTCTCCCGATTCATAAAGACGAACCTTACCTGCACTTACTTCATAAATCTCTTTGTCAATATTTAGATTTCCAACGTATTCTTTGATTCCTTCTAAGTCGGTAGTTGTGAAAAATGCCTGACCACATTCAGTGATTAAATTTACAAAATACTCTCTTCTTTTTACATCCAACTCACGAATGATATCATCAATAAGAAGGACAGGTGATTCACCCGTTTCATCACGTATCATTTGAAAACAAGCTGTTTTTAATGCGATAACTGCGCTGCGTTTTTGACCTTGTGATCCAAATTGGGAAAGATCTTTTTCATCAAAACCAATTGGTATTTCATCCCTATGATTTCCACAACTTGTATAACCAATCGCTCTATCTTTTTTTAGATTCAGAATTAAACGTTCCTTATGCGATTCTTTTGATTCGATATTTGGTTTATATTGGATAAAAAATGGATCCTTACCTTGACTGAGTTGAAAAAGATTTTTAGTAAAATATTTAGATAATTTTTCTATTGTTTGCTTACGCTCTTCTCTGATTTCAAAATCTCTTTCTATGATTTGATCATCCCAAATTAGGATTTCTTTATCCGAGATAAAATCCTTTTTGAGTGCTGAATTTCTTTGTTTTATCAATCTTCCATATTCGATAAGTGTTTTCAAATAGTAACGATTAGTTGAGGATATGAAAGCATCTAAAAATTTTCGTCTTTCTGGATTTCCAAATTCTATAATTTGAATGTCGGGTGGGCTTAGAATTACGGATCGAAAAGAACCCACATAATCCGATATCTTTTTGATTTCTTCGCCGTTTAACTTTAGCTTCTTACGCTTGGTTTCTTTTTTTTCTATACCATATTCAAATAAACAATCATTTCCGCCAGATTCAAATTCAGCACGAATGAAAGTATGTGGGCTTTCCCATTTTAATAACTGTGTTTGGTCTGATTCTCTGAAACTTTTTAAATAGGAAAGTAGAGAAATTGATTCGAGTAAGTTCGTTTTGCCTTCTCCATTGTTTCCAATGAAGAAGACCAATCTAGCATTGAATTTTAAATTTGTTTCGTCATGATTTCGAAAATTTTGAATGTAAATTTTCTTAAGAAACATCAAACATTAAAGTTTCATAGGCATTATGACAGAAACAAAGTCACTATCCGAAGGATCCTTAAAAAGTACAGGAGCACTGGAAGAAGTAAATTCTAAAATAACTTCAGGATCATCTACAGCTTTTACTACATCACTTAGGTAATCACCTTTAAATGCTATTGTGATCGATTCACCATTGTACTCGATTGGCATATTGTGATCGAACATCATTGTTCCTGGATTTGAGGAACTGATATTTACATTTCCTTTTGTGAAAGACAATCGTATTTGTTTAGATGGTTCTTCAGCTGATATTAACGCTTGTTTAAGGAAGGTTAAAAAATCAGCTTTTACAATTCGAACTGACTCAGATGCTTGTTTAGGAATCACCTGTTCATAGTCAGGAAAATTTCCATCGATAAGTTTAAAGAGAAGTTCTATATTTCCTGAAGATACATAAATTTGTTCTTCAATAAAACCGATCTTTGCCGTCTCTTTTCCTTCCATCATCTTTAACATTTCACGAACAGCTTTATGAGGAATGATAACTCCATTTTTAAATGGAAATTGTTTTGGAAATTTACGAACGATTTTTGAAAGTCGACGACCGTCCGTACCTACAACTATCAAATCTGTATCATTAGGTTTTAAGAAAAGTCCATTGAATACGAATCTTGTCTCTTCTAATGCCATTGCATAAGAAGTTTTTCTAAACATCTCTCGAATTGTTTGGCATGGAAATTCTACAACATTGGAATCTGTAACAGCTGGAATCGTTTTAATATCTTCAGAATCAATTCCGTTTACTTTAAACTTTGTATCCATTTTACCTGTTGCATCGGTAATCAAAGTTTCGGAGCTTTCAGAAATTTCATTTGTCGAAAGAGTAGTTGTATCAAAATTCAAGTTTTTGAATATACTAGACAGCTGTTTTGCGGGGAGGGATGCGGTTCCCTTTTGGATAACAGTCGACGCAACAGAAGTTTTTATCGCAATTTCTAGATCCGTTGCAGACAGATAAACCTGGTTATCGTCAGTTTGTATTTTTAAATTGGAAAGAGCGGATTTGATCTCTCGAACGGAAATCACTCCATCGACGGAGTTGATAGCTTTTAAGAATTCAGTAGTATTGACAGTAAATTTCATTTCTCTCGATTCCTTTTGTATATATTGTATAGTTATATATATTATGTCGTTTCTGTTGGTTCTGTCAGTATGTTGATAAACCTTTAGAATTTCAATTTTTATTGGATTATGTCAGATAAAAGCTAATTTTTTTCCTGTCAGTGATTCTTTGGTTTTAGACGTATTTTTCCAATGTTAGGGGACAATAAGGCAGGCTTATGTCTTATGATCGAGTTATCGACAGTTTACTGACGAGTTATTCAGAGTTTATTGGAAGGAAATTTGGTGTTTGAGGGATCGGTAGAGATCGTCCCAACTAGGTTCGGTCTGAATTCTGGAATGGAAGTTTTCAATCGCATGGATCACCGTCGAATGGTTTGAATTGAACAATCGACCGATCTGCGATTTTGGCAGGTGCAAAACCTCAAAAAGTAAGGTCATACATAGATGGCGTGGAAGGATTAGATCTGCCTTTCTTCCTTTGCCTAGAATATCTTTTCTTGCTGTATTCGTCTTTTCAGCTACCAGATCGATAATCATCTCCGGATTGAAACCAATTCTTTTTTTGATGGATTGGATCCTTGCTTCTGCAACCTCTTTGATTTTATCCTCACTTAGTAGAAAGAACTGATACGCTTTTTTATACATAACAAGATCATTCACGATTCCAATTAGAGCTCTAGAATCACCATCCAAACGCTCAGCGAGCCATAGGAGAAGACCCTCACTAAAGGGAATCGAATATTCGGTTAGGTAGTTACGAAGAAGTCCCATTCGTAAGTTTAGGTCGTGAGATTTGATATCGGCCTGTAAGCCGTGAACAAAACGTGATTTAAGTCTCTCATGTAATGGGAGTTCATAACTAGGTCTGTCTGATGCAATTACAATCTGGCGTTTTCTCTCGTAGAGAAAGTTGAATAGGGAAAAAAATTCCTCTTGGGTTTTTTCAGCACCGCCATTCAAAAATTGGATATCATCAAATAGAAGTACGTTATATGATTGGTATCTAATTTTAAAGGATTCAAGTGAATCACGGTTGTTTTGCCTAACTGTAAAAATGAATTCGTTGAGAAAAGATGTACTGTTTACATAACGTACCGTCTTCCAAGGATCTTTTTTGACGATTGCATTGCCGATTGCATGGAGTAGATGTGTCTTTCCTACACCAACTGGACCAAATAAATAAAGAGGATTGAATTTACCAGGTTCCTCTGTAACAGTTT
>JALOTI010000309.1:2529-6235 GCA_025457985.1 Leptospira sp. | reverse complement strand
TCCGAAAGGAGCATTTTAATCTTATCATTGAACTCGCAAACCAGGCGGCCCAAGATTATAGATCTAAATTTGAAATGTCTACCCAAGATTCCACAGATTTGAAACATTCTGTGGAAATGTTGGAAATGAACCGCAAAATATTCCAAATTACGGGCGAAACCGAAGATTTGGAGAAAACAAAAACTCTGATCGAATCCTTCCAACAGAAGATCAACGACCTCGAATCAGATGACAAAAAGAAAAAAAAGAAACAATAATCGACGATTTTTGCACCTATTCTCAGTCTAGTAGAAGGAAAGGGCTTAGCTTTTCAAAAAGGAGATTACGGAATGGCACTTACAGAGATCAACGACGCCAATTTCAAGCAGGAGACTTCTGCTGGGATGGTCCTAGTCGATTGTTGGGCGGAGTGGTGTGGGCCTTGTAGAATGGTGGCACCAGTATTGGATGAACTCTCACAAGAAATGAATGATGTGAAGATTAAAAAATTGAATGTAGATTTCAACCAGAAGACAGCCCAGGAATTAGGAATCCAATCAATTCCTACCCTACTTCTATATAAGGATGGAGTTTTAGTGGATAAAGCAATTGGTGCTTTACCAAAACCGCAGATCAAAAAATTTATAGAAAATCACAAGTAGGAAATAAGTTATCCCCTCATGGTAAGTTCTGAACCAAACGGTTTTACCTCTCTACCCAGGGGGGGATATCTAGTCGATACTTCGGAAGGTTACATCCAATTCGGATCCCCTCCAGAGACCATAAAAGATACAATGGGTCTTGAAAAAAAGACCCCTCTTGTTTTTGTTCTACCCAACAAATTTTTCCATGTCGAAAAAGGAATTTCAGTTGCAGAGCTAGAATTCCCGATCTACTTCAACTTTTTCTTTCGAGGTGGTAAAAAGACATTCATTGTATGTACTCCTGAACAGAAAGAGCAGCTGACGATTGTTCTTGGCGAGTCACTTATGGGACCCCAAGAATTGAACCTAGCTTCCGAATTCATAGATGGGGAACAGACCTATGGGTTTCCTGACATCAAAGCGGAAATGGCATATTTCCGAAGTTACAAGTCAATGGATGATGTCGTGGAATTTGTCGTTTTTGATGAAACTAAAAAAGCAAAGTTTGGTTCCATTACGATTGAACAACTACCATCTAACGAGTTTTTGGTGGTTGATGGAGATAAAAAGACAAAAATTCCTGGTGAAGTTGACTTTCACGTAAAGTTTGATATCGGAAAACGATTAGAGGAGCCTTTTCAACCTCCACTCATTGGAATTACCTGCCTCGGTCCCTCACATGGATTTGATCCAGAGGACAATACATCTGGTTTTATCATTTGGTTGAATGGCCAAGGGATTATGGTCGATCCACCTGTGAACTCAACGGAGTGGTTAAGAGAATCAAATGTAAATCCAAAGCTTATAAACTCCATCATCCTAACACACTGCCATGCGGACCACGATGCAGGAACCTTTCAAAAAATATTGGAAGAATCTAAGATTACCATCTATGCGACTGCAACGGTAATGGAATCCTTTCTCAAAAAATACTGCAGTCTTACCAAAATTCCGAGAAAAGAAATTACAGATCTATTTGATTTTATTCCAGTGGTAATCGGCAAACCAACCATCATCAATGGTGGAGAGTTTTACTTTCATTATGCGATTCATTCCATTCCTTCTGTCGGCTTTGAATTTTTCTTTCAGGATCAGTCATTTTACTACACATCAGACCACTTGAATGATCCGGATGCATTTGAGGACATGAGAAAAAAAGGAGTCCTGCCCGAATCGAGATACCAGTTTATCAAAGACTTTCCTTGGGATAGAAAGATCATCTACCACGAAGCAGGTGTTCCTCCGTTACATACAAAGATTAGTTATTTGGCCTCTCTCCCAGAGGAAGTTCAAAAACGGATAACCGTTTATCATATCGCATCCAAAGATATGCCACCAGGAACCCATCTAACTCTTGCTAAATTTGGAATTGAAAATACGCTTTACCCTGAGATCACTCCTCCCAAACACCTAGAAGCTTTTAAACTTTTAGAGATACTTTCCCAAATTGATATCTTCTCTGGTTTCCCGATTGAAAAAGCAAAAGAGTTTTTACAAATCACAAAAGAAGAAAAGTTCAAACGTGGCGAACAGATCATTAAAAAAGGAACCCACGGGGATCGCTTTTTTATCATTGCTTCTGGGAATGTTCGTTTCGAAGGTCTATCCACAGACAATACAGCTATCAAACGCTACGGAACATACGAGTATTTTGGTGAGGCATCTCTAATACTTGACACAGTTCGACAAGCAGACGTGTATGCGGAAACGGATGTGACTGCCATCACCATTGATAAAACCAGGTTTTTTCAGTTTATCCGTGGAAGCAAACTCCATGAAAACTTAATCAAACTCAATAGCATCCGTGAGACAAATACCTGGAAAACACTGACGGAATCGCAGACTTTCCGTGGCCTTACGAGTTATCAGGTCACCCAACTCGAACTCATTCTCAAACTAGAGACGGTCAAACAGGAAGAGGTACTCGTAGAAGAAGGGAAAACCTTTGACCGGGCCTTTATCGTGCGGTCTGGAACAGTTGTTGTCATGCAGGGACACCGCACCATCCGGGAACTGGGTCCAGGGGACTTTGTCGGAGAAATTTATTCCCTAACAAAGAACCTGCCAGCTAATTTTACCTTTGTCGCCTGGCCAGGAACGGAACTCTATGTCCTAGCCCAAAATGACGCCATCCAATATATCAAAAAAAATCCAGGCGTTTATATGAAGCTGAACACTGTTTATAATTGACCTCATTTCGCCATTTTTGTAACATTTCTAATATTAGGAGTCACAAAAAATGGAGCGAATCCTCCCCTTTACGGAAGAACACCACCAATTTCGCGAAATGGCGCGAAAATTCTTTGAAACCGAAGTTAAACCACATCACGAGGAGTGGGAAAAAGCACATATTGTCCCAAAAGAACTATGGAGAAAGGCGGGAGAGTATGGACTCCTCTGCCCTGATGTTCCCACAGAATACGGCGGTAGTGGTGCGGACTTTTTGTACAATATCATTATCATTGAAGAATCCTCAAGGGTTGGAAACAGCGGATTTTTTATTTCTCTCCACAACGATGTGATAGCACCTTATATCACAAGTTATGCGAATGAAGAACAAAAAAAACGATGGCTTCCTCGATGTATTTCTGGGGAGTCCATTTTAGCTGTTGCAATGACAGAACCGGGAGCTGGCTCAGATCTTAAAAGTATCAGAACGAGTGCAGTAGATAAGGGAGATCATTTTGTGGTGAATGGACAAAAGACATTCATTTCAAACGGGCAGTTATCAGATCTCATCATAACAGCTGTAAAACATGATAATGGAACTATTTCCCTTGTGATGGTAGAAGAAGGAATGAAGGGTTTTGAAAGAGGTCGTAACTTAGACAAAATTGGACTCAAAGCCCAAGACACTTCAGAACTCTACTTCAACGATGTAATCGTTCCAAAAACGAATCTCATTGGAAAACAAGGTCAAGGTTTCCGATATCTCATGCAAAAACTAGCAAAAGAAAGATTAGTTCTTGCCGTTGCAGCCGTTGAAGCAACAAGACTTGTCCATACCATCACGTTGCAGTATGTCAAAGAACGAAAGGCATTTGGTCAAAAAATCGGAAGTTTCCAAAACACAAAATTTAAAA
>JALOTI010000309.1:0-2522 GCA_025457985.1 Leptospira sp. | reverse complement strand
AAAGTTGTGATGGAAATCATGAAGGATGAAAACGTTACAGCAGAAGCATCCATGGCAAAATGGTATACAACGGAAATGCAGAAACGCCACACAGATGAGTGTTTACAGTTCTTCGGTGGATATGGTTATATGATGGAATATCCTATTGCACGAGCGTATCTCGATGCAAGGATTCAAACTATCTATGCAGGAACAACAGAGATTATGAAAGAAATTATTGGTCGAAGTTTGGGTCTCTAATTCGATCAAAAAATTCATCCAATGAATTCGATAGTTTAGAATTTCAATTCGGAAAACCACGAAGGAAGGGATCTCCCAGATTTCGTGGTTTTTTTTGTACAGTGTGTCCTAAAAAATATTATTTCAGTTCTCTTCCAAGGCGGGTCATTCGGTTAACATAGACTTGTAAATCCTGTTTGCCTTTGGGTCCAATTTCAGTAAATTGAACTCCGTATATTCCTTCCTCTTTTGATTTTTTTCCAACTTGTTTGATGACCCCACGTGCCATAAAATCAGCCAAATCTCCAGGCAAGGCCACTAAAATCTGGATCTTCTCATGTAGGTCCCATTCTGAAAAATGATTGGGGGCGAGAATTCCAATCCCGCCCACACTGATATCACTCGCATGTAGGATATCCAGAAGAGTTGTTCCCATCAAATGCACTTCAACAGGCTCCGTTTCGAGAGGTCTGACACGGACAAATTTACGTTTTTCGTTGGAAGTAGGCACAATCTCAGATTCTCATAGAAATGAAGTTTGTAAACTGCGAATTTTTGGGGTACCTTGGTGGCTAAAGAAAGCCTAGACCTTTCTCCGATATAGATTACAATGGGGTTTCGGATGAAAGATTTAGGAAAATACTTTCTTTTACTTTTCCTTATGGGTCTCCCCCTTCCAATTCTCAGAGCGGAAGTGACTTGTACGGGAGATGCCTGTGCCCTACTCCCAACATCCATTCGTACCCAACTTAGCCAAGTAGACCAAGCGTTTAAATTGCAATATACAGATGTTGTAATGGCGACGATGGCTGAATCTGCAATCATCACTAATATCAATTCGTCCCTAATGGGTCCCGGGATTGTCAATCGGTTCCAAGTGGGCATCGGAGCTTCGGTTGCGGGTCAAAAAAAAGAAGATATCAATGTGATCTACCAAGACTTAAACTTTAGAAGTCTTCCCAATGTTGGTGCATCCGTTGCCCCTAACATTCTACTTGCGGTCAACTTAGGCTGGTTACTCGGAGGTGGACCCTCGGACACTGAACCTGAACTAAAAACGTTTCTACATAGATTTAATTTATACCTTCATGGATTCAAATTTAATTTTGCCCAAGGTGATGTACAGAAGGCAATCGAAGCACAAAACAAAAACGTAGATCTCGGAGGCGATATTACAACTGGTGGTTTCACTTTGCGATTCCATGTTTTTGAAAATTATTCAGATGGGATTGGAATTTTCGAATTTTCTGGAATTTCGATGGGTCTTGGCCTCCACTACCAAAGACAAAATATTGAGATTCGATATAATGATAACAAAACACAAACCATTAGCTTAGGTCCTGCCATTGGAACTTGGGGAGGTGCGACTGTTTTTAATTACAACAGTACTATTACAAGTGTTCCATTAGATATTCGGACAGGCTTTCGAATGTTTTACTTTTTTACAATCTTCGCCGGAGGTGGCACATCGCTTAACTTCGGCACAACGAACCTTTCCCTTTCAAGGTCAGGTCCTCTCACTCTTGCCTTAGACTCATCTGCTGTCGCATCAACTCTTGGAGCAACAATTGCATCTCAGATTCCAGCTGGAACCATTGGTCAAACCCGAAACGGGACTTTAACTTTGGATTTGGAAGGTAAGGCCCAAGCTCCAAACACAACCAACTTTCTGATCGCAGGGGTCGAGATCAATGCGCTCATTGCAAAGATTACAGCAGAAGCCATTGTGGCGCAAAAGGTCCAGTCGGTCATGCTGGGTGTAAAAATAGCGTTCTAAGTCTCGGGTTTCTGCCTAATTTGGCATCATTCTTGCTATTTTATCCAGCAGTTGCCTATTTCGCGGGGTTCCTTTATTTTCCCCTGAAAGTTTGCATATTTTTTACGCATATTGCTTATCTGGAGAGAAATTATGAATGTATCAGCCATGAGAGATACTCAAAAACCTGTGTTGCTTGTGTCCTGCGTACCTAGGATGGACACGACTCTCCTAAAAATTTCGGTGTCCCAAGATGATTTGGGAATTCTGTTTCGTGTAACTTCAGTGTTATACAACCACGGTTGGGACATTTTGGAAGCAGTCGCAGAAACATCCCATGAAGGACATGTTCAGGATCTTTTTGTCATTCGGAGTTGGGATGGCGCTGATATGTCAGAACCATTACTTTCTCAAATTCGTAAGGATCTCTACTCACTATTTTACGAGAGAAAGCCAGTCGAAGCCTACCTAAGAGAAAACAACAAAGGTGAAATCTTAGCACGAAAGATTGGCGACCCAGAAGCCTCACTGAAACTCTACAACCCAA
>JALOTI010000308.1 GCA_025457985.1 Leptospira sp. | reverse complement strand
TTACCAATCTATCAATTCAAAAATAAAATCCCAATTTTGGGCAATCTCACAGAACAACTTGATAACTTATCTTTGTTAAACGAGATCTCCTATTTGATTCCTTTTTCCATTCGATTTTCAAATCGGAGATGAGTCCATCTTTTGCGCTAAAGCAAAATAAAACTATTCCTTACTCTTTGCCTTCTCCAAACGATTCCAGAGCCCTTCATAACCGGGCCCCGGTTTGGGGATCTCACAAAAGATTCTTTGAATTCCAAGTCGGTCACAGGCTTCAAAAAAAGCATACAATTCAGACCGATATTCATGATTTGATGATACTTCTTTAGAAAAGATCAATCCCTCGGCAGTAGGTATCCCAGGAGGTAAAAAACCTATCCATGCGAACTTTAGTTGTGATTTTCTTCCAGCAATAAATTCAATCAATTTCTTGCGAATCTCTTCATAGGAGCCCAATATCAAATCCGCCGTAGGACTATAGTGCCTGTATTTTAAGCCAGGGCTTTTTGGTGCACTGGTTTCCGTTACTCCTTTTAGAAAATTATATCCATCTAAAACGTGAGTTAGTTGTAATATCTCCTCCTTTTCAATAGAACCTGGACGGAGTAAAACTGGCGATTCAGCAGTTAGATCTAATACTGTGGATTCAATACCAATCTCAGGCTCTTCATCTAACAAAATTCCATCCACCTTTCCTTCAAAGTAAAATCGAACATCGTCTAAACGCGTGAGGGAAGGTCGGCCAGATAAATTCGCTGAAGGGGCCGAAACCAATCCTCCAGCGAATGAAATCATTTCGCGAACTTTTTTATATTTAGGAATTCGGCAAGCAAGTGTCGGAATATTAAAAGGAAATATGTCTCTCACTTTTTTACGGAGAACTAAAGTTAGGGGACCCGGAGAAAATTTTTCTAAAAGAGATCTTCCCAAACCGCCTAATTCACAAAATTCCTCGATTCGCTCGATGGAATCAAAATGGCAAATCAATGGATTATCCATGGGCCTATTTTTGATTTCATAGATTTTGAGACAGGATTCTGGAATTAGAGAATTTGCTCCAATTCCATATACGGTTTCTGTCGGAAAAATTACTATCCCACCAGATCTAAGTATACTTCCTAAAACAAGTGGATCTGGTGAGAGTTGAGTATCCATTAGAGATTTTTAGTCTTTTTTCTTGCTTCCTTTGAACTAAGAATAACTTTTTCCGAGTCATTTAACGGAAGTTTTGCTTCTTTCTCTTCTTCCTCTTTGGCTTTTTCCACTGGCGGTAATTTCCCTTGCACAAGCTGGCTTAAAAAGACATTTATATCAGGATCGTTATCTGTCACCAATTGCCAAAATGAAAAACCACCTAAATCATATTTTCGAAGTAAGGTCATTTTTTCTTCGAATGCTTTTTTATTCATGTAAAAAGCCACTCGGTCACAACCACCACTGCTATACCAAAGAGTCGGATCTTCGTAAGCTCTGCCTTTGTGAATATCAGAAAACTTGGAGAGGTTTCGCCAATTGGCAACCTTGTTTTCCTCTTGTAAGATTCGGTTGATATCTGTCGGCTGACGATTCTTATGTGAGCCCGACTTGATTCGTAATACATCGGAATAATAAACCGCCTTCGCAGATGATTTACAATTCAATGCCCAATCGTAACCATACGTCGGAATGGCCATATATAGTTTTTGAGTAGGAACTCGCTTCTTCGCGTACGATATAATTTCCTTTAACCAAACGTTGGGAGCTTGAGGACCAGGCCCTGGGTTGTGGTATTTTCTTGGATGCAACTCATATGCCATAATTTTTACTCGATCCGCATGTTTTGCAAGGAATGCATAATCATGAGTTGTTGGGCCCCGCCAATTTTCACGGAAATCTAAAGTGATAGGTTTTGATAATCCCTTACAATTCAACTCTTTCACTTTTTCCGAAGGAGTTTTCGGATGGACGGCAACCGAAATTAACTTACCCCGTTTGTGAATTTCCTTTGCCAATAGAGCAAAAAACTCTTCAAACTTTTCTTTTTTGTCGCATGACATTCCTTCGTAATCTATATCAATACCGTCATAGCCATAAGTTTCCACTTCATTTACAATGACCTGAATATGGTGGTCTCGAATATCTTTCCGGCCATTCATTCCAATATTTTCAGCGATTTTTTCCTTCGGATTTTCCCAGCGAAAAATGGTCGGTATGATCTTTACCTTGGGGTTGAGTTGTCTCAATTCAGCAACTCTCTCTTTTTTAGAAGTTGAAGACCAACTAGATACAAGTTCTCCATTATTACTCAGTCCACCTTTTAAAGTGTAAATAAATGGATGGATTTCATTGTATAGGTGAACTGTCTTCCTCATTGCCGACCAATCCGTCGACCATGCAGAAGCTCGAAAACTTACAGTTTCATCTGCAACAAATTCAGGAGGAGTGAGAATTTCCGAAGACTCAGCAGGTGTTTCTGAGGAGGAGGATTCTTCCTCTGAAGCAGTTTTGCTTTCCTTGCGAGGGGCCTCCGATTCTAAGGATCCAGATTCAACATTGCCTTTTGGGGCCTTGTCCTTTAACACGAGGGCCTTTCCCTCTTTTTGCATTAGGTTCATACCTAAGTAAAAGGATATGGCAGATAAAAATACCCAAGAAGCAAAGAGTAAGGTATATTTGGTTCCTTGGGATAGTCTAGAACGATTTGGGCTCGGATTTGGTTCGGTCATAATATGCTACTAGTTTGAATATCGAAAGATTTTGAAAAAAAGAGTAGAGATTCTTTACGATTCACTCATTTGTCTTTGTATCCATGATTTTTAAGGGGATTTTCCCCTCTAGTCATTATTCCGTTTTTGGGAGAAAAACCATATTATGAAATTCCTAAACCAAAAACCTGTGGTTTTATATTCTGTGCTTCTAAGTTTGTTTCTAACTTTTCTTTTGATGGCAGAGCTCACTGGCAGTAAATTATTTTTTGCCTTTGGTTTTACAATGACCCTTGGTGTGATACCTTTCCCAATCACTTTTATCGTAACAGACTTGTTAAATGAATATTTTGGAAGAAAGGTTGTCCGCGGCACAACAGTGCTCGGAATGGTCATGATCGCACTTGCTTATATTTTAATACTGATAGATATCCAAATACCGGCAAGTCCCGATTCTCCTATCGACGATGATTCTTTTCAGACTGTATTTGCAAATTCTGGTAGAGTGATTGTAGGATCTATAATCGCTTATATCATTGGCCAGTTAGTCGATATCCATGTATTTCATTTTCTTCGAAAAAAAACGAAAGGCAAACATATATGGCTTAGGGCAACTGGTTCGACCATTGTTTCCCAACTTATCGACTCTTATGTAGTTATTTTTATAGCCCTTTGGAAATTTCATCCGGTTCAAAAATTACTCGCTATTTCAAATACGAATTTCTTTTATAAGATGGGTGTTGCGATTTTGATAACACCTCTACTTTATCTCGTTCATATGTATATTGATAGGTATTTGGGTGAGGATCTAAAACGCCAAATGTTCGAAGAGGCTATGGAAGAAGAAGGAATGGAACCGACCATCCAAGCAGGGTAAGATGCCAAGAACTGATAAAATAGTATCCCTTCTCTCCCCACTTCCAGCAAATATTGGGCATCGAGGGGCGCGAGGGCTTTCGCCTGAAAACACAATCGTCTCTTTCCTAATGGGTAACGAATATACAAATCTTTTTGAATTGGATACAATG
>JALOTI010000307.1 GCA_025457985.1 Leptospira sp. | reverse complement strand
TGCAGTGGAAATCGATATCATGCAACCGATAGACCCAAACAAAAGTCCGAAAGTCCATGAACCAAAACTCAATCATATAGGTCTATGGATCGACAATCTTGCAGTTTGTGTGGAGGAACTCACAAAGAAAGGGGTTCGGTTTACACCGGGTGGTATTAGAAAAGGTGCTGCAGGATTCGATGTTTGTTTCATCCATCCCAAAGGCAATGATGAGTTTCCCCTTTCCAGTGAAGGAGTCTTAGTGGAGTTAGTTCAGGCTCCAGAAGAAGTGATAAAAGCCTTAGGTTAAAGAGTAATCAATATTCAGTAAATTTGGGGGAATGGGAATCATCTCCCCCGTTTGATTTGTGAAGGTCGGTTTTTCGTTTAACCAAAAAAAACGAGGTTTGCTTTCTGGAATTACGTTTCGATTTCCTTCTTTTGAAAGGTCTTCCAATCCAGATAGGCAACTGCCGCGAAAGAAGTTGTGATGATAAACTGCGAGAGATGGACGACTGTCGCATACACCAATCCTTCACCGGGGTCGCGACCTAAAATCAAAAAGCCAGAGATCAAAGCTGCGTGAAAGACACCAATACCTGAGGGAGCAGAAGGAATCGCAACTCCAAGTCCTCCTAAGAACATAAAAAGCAGAGTTTCTGGAAAACGTATCGGCATTCCGATCAAAACCCCAGCCAAATAGTAGGACACCGCATAACCAAATACCCATGTGGGAATGGAGTAGAGTAAGGGGATGGTTAGTTTGTCACCTTTTAAAAAATTGGAAAATTCGATTAGATGATGATCAAATTTTTGTTCATACAGAGATTTTTTTTGGATGAGTCCAAACAAAAAATGAAAAAGATTTCGAAGTGGTTCAAGCGCATATTTGATGATCATAAGACCAACAAACATAGATATAATGACCGCAGTGGATACAAATAAAAGACTCAGATTCTTTGTTTGACCAAGTCCCATAGTGAATAAGGCAATCGCACCAAGTAATACAACGGCTGCTAAATCCATAACTTTTTCTAAAAAAATTCGGGAAAAAAGATGTGTTAGAGGCAATTCGCTATCTTTTTTATTCATAAGAAGGCGAACAACATCACCCCCGCGCGCAGGAAGAATCATATTTAAGCCGACTCCAATCATAGAGGTTGTGAGGGATTGGCGAAAACTGATTTTTTTTTCGAGTAGGTAATACCATCGTATAGAAAAAGGAACAAACGCCCAAAGATTTGATAAAAAGAGAAGGGGGACAATATACCAATTGATTTTTCCATTCAATCTTTCGAATTCATTGATATTGAAATTTCGGGAAAGAAAGTATACCGCAATCCCAGAAATTAAAACTCCAACAAGCCACTTCTTCATTTTTTTTTCCTATTCTTTTTTTAAATTAACCTGGGGGCCAAGTTAGATTTCTGCCACCTAAGAGGTGAAAGTGTATGTGATTGACGGTTTGTCCACCGGAATGACCATTATTATTCACCACTCTGTATCCTTTCTCAAAAATATTCATTCGTTTCGCCATTTCAGGGATAAGTCGGAAGATTTCAGCAATATAATCCATGTTTGACGCATTGATTTCATTTGTATTGGAGATATGGATTTTTGGAATGAGTAGAAGGTGGACGGGTGCCTGAGGAGTGATGTCATGGAACACTAAAACCTTTTCATTTTCAAATTCCTTTTTCGCTGGAATTTCGCCTCTGATTATTTTACAAAATAAACAATCCAATTTATCCATTTCGAACTCCTTTTTTTGAAAATACAAGACCGGCCGCACCAAGTGAACCTGAGAAACCACTTCCTACACCAATCTTCAATCTATCATTTAAAATTGGAAAGATCAAACTTCGAATCGAGGTTTCTAAATCCTTACCAAACCGATCGTAGGAATTGGTAATTCCTCCAACGAAAACAACTGCTTCTGGATTGAGTAGGTGGATGGCACCGCGAACTGCATGAGCAAGAGCCAAAGTTCCAAAATTTAAAATTTCAAGCGCAGCCGGATCATTGGTTTCCAATCGTTCAAAGAATTCCTTCGCATCCTTTAGCGGTATGCCCGTTTTTTCCAAATAACTTCCCTTAAATGCTTCGGTAGAAAAATAGGCTTCTACACAGCCCCTTTGTCCACAACCACAGAGACGCCCACCGATAACGGCCGTTGTATGTCCAATTTCGATGCCATTGCCCAAATAACCTGAATAGAGTTTGCCTGATTCAACAAAGCCACCTCCCAGTCCAGTGCCAAGAGTAAGAATGAGGAGAGACTGGGCAGATTGAAATGCACCAAAATAGGCTTCGCCCAAGGCTGCACAATTTGCATCATTTTCATAAAAACAAGGAATCTTAAATTCACTTTCTAAGAAGTCTTTGATAGGAACATTCTCTAAACCCTTCATATTGGCGCTTGAGATAAAGATCCCTCGTTCATTATCTAGTGGACCTGGAGAACCAACTCCAATACCCAAATAAGATTCGGTATTGTCCCAAACGGAGGAGATCGTAGTTTTTAGAGTATTTAGAAATGAATGGTTGTTGAGGTCTTTTGGTGTAGGTGACACTGCTTTTCGAAGTTCATCCCCACTTAAATTGTAAACGCCAACTCGAATGCTTCCGCCACCGATATCTACACCGATCGCAAGCTCGTTTTTCATTCGCCTTTGATTACCTGTTCAAATTGTCCATTTTTCATCTCATAAACAGTTTGTGCATCGAATGCAAGTTTCATATCATGAGTGACCAATATAATAGAATGGTTTCTTTTGTTATATTCATTTAACAAAAGTTGTACGAGGTAACTGTTTTCGGGATCTAAATCTCCGGAAGGTTCATCGGCAAAAAGAATAGCAGGATCATTGATCAAAGATCTTGCTATGGATGCTTTTTGAATCTGCCCACCAGACAACTGTCTAGGTAAAAAGTTTTGAATATTCGTTAGTCGTAAGTGTTCAAGTAGGTAATCGCATTTTCTTTGGTAATCTGCGTTGGAAAACTTCTTTGTAAAGAGTCCAGGTAAAAGGATATTTTCTCTGATCGTCAAATTGGATACTAGCTCTGAAAATTGAAAAACTAACCCTAAATCATTCGCTCTCATTTCGGAAAGCTCCCGATGTGACATTTGCGAAAGTTTGACCTGGTCGTACAAGATATCCCCTTCGGAGGCAGACAACATTCCTGTCAGCATGGACAGGAGAGTTGTTTTTCCACTTCCCGAGGGACCGATGATTGCCACGTAGTCACCTTGGTTTACATCAAAAGAGATGGATCGAACTGCTTCCTCCGAGCCATATCGTTTGGTGAGGTTGTGGACACGGAGTAACACTATTTTTGTCTCCGAATCGATTTGTATGGGTCGATGAAAGTCCCAAGCCCAATTGTAGGAAAGCTAACCACAAATACTCCCACGACAAAACAGAATAGGGCGGAGGCCATCGACTTTGCTTCGAGGATTAAGGAGAAACTTGCCGGAGAGGGTAAACTCAGGTTGAGAATCCAACCCAGAAGGAATCCTGGTAGAAATAATAAGAGTAAAAGCAGAGAGTGGAGCCAAATGCACCCGAGTCGGTTTCCACCTACTGCCATCATAATTCCCAGTTCTCCTAAATTGTGTAAACAATGGAAAAAAAAGAGACTTAAGAGTGCAAATGTACTGAGATAAAAAAGAAATTGGGGAGATTGGTCAAAGGAAACGATACTAGTAAGGGAAATACCGCCAAATAAGTGAAAATGGATTCGAATCGAG
>JALOTI010000306.1 GCA_025457985.1 Leptospira sp. | reverse complement strand
AAAGGTGGTGGTGCAAAAGTTTCTGTTCTTTTAGAACTGGAACCAGGCTCGGGAAAACCCCTCAGAGGGAGCTTTTTGAAAGCTCAAAAATCAGATGGCAAATCCAATAGCTTCGTAATTACAGACTTAAATTTACAGTCCGATGGAATCGAAGTTCAAGCGAACTCTTGGTTTTCTCCACTCGGAACAAATAAAAAACCAATGACCTGTAATGGGAAATCACCATTTAAAATAAAATATGTTCTGAGCAGTCAATTGAACGAGATACGGTCTGCTGAAGCAATCGGTTGTGAGTAGTAATCTAAGCTAAATGTTTTAATTTATTTTTCGAAGGTCAAGGATTTAGCTCGGCACTGCAATATTTACAATAGGTTGCATCCGAATCATGACCCTCTTTTAAACAATCAGGACAGGCTTGGGTAGTAATCATCTTTGATTTTCTACCCGTTTCAACTGCAGTCTTTATTAACTCAGAAGAAAATATCCCGGTAGGTACTGCAATCACTCCATATCCCATGAGCATCAAAAGAGATGCAAATGCTCTCCCCAAAGGAGTAACCGGCGCTATATCTCCAAATCCAACCGTTGTAAGCGTTACTATTGCCCAATACACACTTACAGGAATTGAAGTATAACCAGATTCAGGTGACTCAACAAAATACATGATTGTTCCCATTACAGTCACAATGATGAGAACTGCTGTTATAAAAACAGTAATCTTTCTACGACTATCTAATAAAGCTTGTAACAAGACGTTTGTTTCATCGAGGTATCGAACAAGTTTTAGTATTCTAAAAACTCGAATCACACGGACAATTCGTATCATCGTAAGTAGATGAAAGTTTTCTCCAGCTAACTCTAAATATGCTGGAAAAATTGCGAAAAAATCAATCGCACCAAAAAAACTAAAAATGTATTTGGAAGGATTCTTAACTGAATAGATTCTAAGTATATATTCAATCGTGAAGAGAATCACGAAAAACCATTCAAACCGATAAAGCCAGAGTTTTTGATTGGGATTTAGACCTGGTTCCGTTTCTAGGGCAGCAAGAAACGTACTAATCAAAATTGCAAATATCAAACAAAGGTCAAACAACCTCCCAAGCCTAGTATCTGCTTCAAAAATAATCTCGTAGATCTTTTTGCGAATGGGGTCTGTGTGTGGATTGGAATTCATCATGTAAATCTTGGTGGGAAAAGAATAAAGTTCAGGATTAGATCTGGCAATCTCATTCCTCCTAGACGAAAAAAATTAGATAAAATCCTAATCTTACTTATTCTTTTTAATTATTATTTTTTGTTTTTTGACTCTCTTTAAATTGAAAAATGATTTATAAAAAACGGCATCTTTCTATGTTAAAAATACATAAGATGCGAAATTTGGTATCAGTAAAAGAGTTTGATCTTTCGTATGAAGGTCTAGATGCATTTAGAGATAAAATAAACCCTCTCTTGCATATGACGAAAGAAGACATAATTCTTGATTTCTCAGAAATTCAAATTTCCTTGGATAGCTCTGCAATCGGTGAGCTTATGAAATTCCATTCTGTACTTGAAAAAAAAGGACTGAAACTCTGTCTCAAAAATGTAAATAAGTTGATACGTACAGTCTTTAAGCTCAACAAACTCGATACAATTCTGACCTTAATCGACTAACCGACGTCAGTCTCCATAAACAGAATACTTAGTGTATTCACTGAACTTTTGCCTTCTGAATCATTTTAAAAAAGATAGAAGGGAAAAAAGTCTGTAAAAATAGTCCAAGTTTCTCTTTAAAACCTGCAATCACAACTTCCCGTTTACCAGCCTCAACAGCACGTACGATTTGTTCCGAACAAGATTCTACGGAAATGCCATTTAAAATAACAGCATCCATCTTTTCATTCTTTGATCCATCTCCAACAAGCGCATTTTTCGAAATATTTGTTTTTATAAAACCAGGATAGATAATCGTAACTCGGATACCGAACTTTTCTGTTTCGGCTCTCAGTGCCTGGAAAAATCCAGAAATGGCAAACTTTGCCGCTGAGTAACCCGTTCGTAAAGGTGCTCCTATTTTTCCCGCAACACTAGAAATCACTACAAAGTTTACTTGTTTTTTGTTTTGGATTTTGGGAAGAAGAGCAAGAGTTATCGCAACTGCCCCCATAAAATTAACATCTAACAAAGTTTTGATGGTATTTAATTTAGTATCAATAGCAAGTGATCTTTGACTAACGCCACCATTGTGAATTACAATTTTTGGCAATCCGTATTTTTTAACCCATTTTGATATGATAGAATCAATTGTTTCATACTTTGATAAGTCTATCGCTTCCACTGCGAATCGTTTTGTATCAAATGAGTTTTCAATGGCAATTTTTTTAAGTTCGTTCGTATTTCTGGAGGATAAAAGTATGTTTGCACCTTTATTGTAATAGTCGATGCTTAACTGTTTTCCGATGCCCGAAGAGGCACCTGTAATCCAAACCCACTCATTTTGCAAACTGTCATTCATAAGGCAAAAGATAGTGGTGGGATTCGATTGTAAATATCTTAAAAATTTAAAGTAGTAAAGTTATTGCCATAATTCATCGAAATCAAATAGTTAAACCTAGGACTTGTACTATGGGATTTTCAAAGTATAAAATCTTTTTTATTACTCTTGCTACTCTAGCGACATTAGGGGCTTGTAAACCAGCGCCCTTAAACAATCCCAATGATCCTTTTTCTGAACAATCGCTCAAAAATAATCTTTTTTTGTACTTGTTGCAACAGTACCTGAACGCCAAAGAAATTGCCATTCCAGATGCAATCGCGGTAATGATGAACGGCCAAACACTCGGCAATGGCATTCGAGTGTATCGTGTAGACCCAGACCTTGGCGTAACAAACGAGTTTGTCGAACTAACCGGCCCCGCTAGTACATCTGCTTTTCCAGGAGAACAACCAAGTCGACTTGCTGTCCCACACAAAACTAGAAACATTCTTTACGTTAACGGAAGACTTAATCGTCGCATTTCTGTCCTTAAATATGACGATAGCCGATCTTTGAATTTAAAGAACACCACACTTGGAACTTACGATGATACATCGAGACCGATACTAACACAGGTAAAAGATTCGAACGATTTTTTTCTTGTTACAGGTGGCTCTTCAACTAACAATGATAGCATTCATAAATGGACTTTTGAGCCAGATTCTGAAAATATACTAGAGTCAAATACCGGAAATTTCCCATTCGGTGTTGCCTGCAATCCAGTTTCTGTTAAACAGATTGCGAAATCGACACGATTCATAGTTCCAAACGCAGTCTTAAATCCTAATGGAATTCAAATGTATGATTACTCCCAAGGTAATCTTAGTCTTGTTGGCTCAAGAATTCCTAATGCGAATTCGCTTCCTATTGGTGATAATCTTTGTGTTGTTAATGAAAAAAGATGGCTATACCTAACAGACAGTGCGACATCAAATCCAATCAAAGGATACAGCTTTGATCTCGATGGAAATTTCCAATTATTACCTAGCTCACCATTTACACCTAGCACTACTTATCTTTCATTGAATGTAGATTCTTTTTCCAGATCTAGCCAAATGGCATTGAGCCCATCTGAACAACACATTGCTATCGTTTACAATACAACCACTGGTGGTATGCTCACTATCCTAAAAATAGATGATTCAGTTGGCAGTTTATCTAATTCCTTTTCCGCCTCAGTTGGAAATGCACCTGGTGCAATTCATTGGGACCTATCCGGAAG
>JALOTI010000305.1 GCA_025457985.1 Leptospira sp. | reverse complement strand
GTCCATTTCGGTTGATCTCCCGAGTTTTAAATTGTTTTAGTTTGTATACGATCGAATTGGGATAAACAATGGTTTGCCCTCTTCTACCATAATTTTACTAGGTGCGTTGTGTACGCCACCACCAGCTAAATCCACTTTAAAATTGTATTCGCCTGGTGCTAAAAAGATTCGTTTGATTTGAAATGTAGATGGAATGGTTCTCCAACAACGTAAGTCTGGTGCAATCGTCTGAGCGATCGTAATACCAGCGGCTGCGCCAGCAGCAAGACTGATTAGACCTGAAACCAAATCATCTCCCTTTTTATTACCACGAGAGCCTTCAATTGCCTTTGAAAGAGCCTCAGATGCAATTGCTGCGGCAACCATCTTCACAGCAAGTGAAGATAGGTTTTTGGTAATAATGGCTTGGTAGTTGTCATTAAAATTGTGGATTGCTGTATCCGAATAGTCATTCATTATCTCGGCAGGTCCAATATCTACGCCATTCACGTAGTATTTTTTTGGTTTGGAGCCAGCCGGATCTCTCTCTTTGTAGATTGGTATCGGGTTCTCGGCAATCGCCAGAGCAGATATAACGGCCGCTAAAGCAGCTCCCCCACCAGATCCACGAGGAACGGACATACCTCGGCCGCCTGCAGATGCGGATGCCGAAATGGAACCGCCATTTCTCATAGTAGCCTCAATTGCACCTCGAAGTGCCACCGAAAGATATTCATCATTGATAAGCTTTCCTCGAGACATTTTGATGGCGGACTTACCGGCTTCATGGATGATAACGACTTCAGTTAGATTGTTTGTTGTGGGAGAAACTGCTCGCATAGAACGATCGTACGCTTGGATTTTACTTTCTCCTTGGCTGTATTTTTGTTTGTCACGATCATCACCTTCTCTTAAAGCCAAGAAGTATCGGTCTCCTGCAAGCAAAGAACTCTGACCTATCAACTGCTCCATGTTGCGGTATTGGACTCGAGCATCGTTGTATCTACCAAGTCGTTCCGAAACGTACGCATCCAACAATCTTGCCGCATTGTTTTGGCGATAATTTGCTGCCATAAACTTCATCTCTTTAAGATCGAAGTCAAGGCGACGAAAGTAAATCTTAGCATTTTCTAAATCGCCTAGCACGAGATAGTTGTAGGCGATATAGAACTTGATCATCACTCGTTCGAAGTCTTCGCCTACATAATTGGACTCGTTGTCTGATAGTAAAAAAGACAGACCCGATTTCGTAAGGCTGACTTTGATATTTTCTGCAATTCCTTCCGCTTCTTTAAAAACCTTATTCGAAGTTTCGTAATCGCCTTTGGAATGAAAGATCATTCCCGCTTCCATTAAAAATAGAAGTTTGTCCTTTCCAGCAGCATCCTCATAGAGGGCACGAATCCTTGGAATAGCAGAATCATAATTCCTGTTATAGTAATCATCCTCAGTAGCTTTGATAACCTTCGAATAATCACTAGCACAAGCTAATGTAAGTAAGGAGAGAAATAATAATTTTTTCATCTTGATAATTTGATTAAAAATTACCAGCCCACACCTTTGTTGCCACGAACAGCCAATTTTCGGTAGGATACTTTTTCTGACCAAACGGCAATTGTAGTCTCTACTTCCACAAGCTCGATATTGATCGACTGCTCGACAATTTTTTCACCTTTCGAAGTAAACATATTTTCATTAATTTCACAACGAACAAAGAAGTTGGGGCTTTTCAGTTTTCCGATGGAAAGGCGATTGGAGGTAAGTCCAGAGAGACTGAATTGAATTTCATTCAAAGATTGTTCGCGTGTTTTTGTCCGAACCGTGTAGACTTTATTTTTGATCAGTTTTGCAACGAATGCGTTGTCAAAAAGTTCAGTTTGGATTTGTTCCGATGTATCATTCCTTGTGGGCTTGTGAGCTACAAAAACGCCCTCCTCTCTCGGGTTTTCTTTGAAATAAGTGCCAATTTCGTCGGCCAACCGGTCAGCGGCCTTCACAAGCTCTTGGCTTGTAAGCCCACCCGTATCTGAAACATAATCGTCGGCATTGTCCAAACGTTTTGGACCACTGCTACACTGCGTAAGAAAGCTAACTAGAAAGAGGGAAATAAGAATTTGTTTCATGAACTCACTCAAAAGATTATTAGTTAATTTGTTCCCTCAATATGCCCTGAAAAAAACTCCGTTGTCAATTCCAAAAATCCAATTTGAATTCCTCTAATTTTTTGAAAGAATACTCTTGTTTTTCCCAATCCTGCATTTCCGCCATTTCCCGAGAGTAGATAAGAGAGACAATTTCCCTCCAGAACTCTTCATCTTCCCAATGCCGAATCTCCCGTTCCTTTTCCACATAGATTTCCTTTCGGAGTTTGATAAACATTCGTTTCCTCTCCCTCGAAAATGTAAGCGGATTTTTTGCAATGTAGTCCCTAAGTGAGGCAAGCAAAAGTCGGCTCGGGGTCAACGGATGGTTCTGGAATATCTTCTCTCGGACCCAGGGAGGAAAGGTATCATCCATTATTCGTTTAATTTCAGTTAGCTTTTCTAACTCAGTCAGATCTGTATCTGATTCAATAACTTCTCTTTCTTTTACAAAAAATATAAAGGCATTGTAAATCGCAAAAAGTACTTCGCCTCTTTCATCTGGATAGGTATTTCGAATCTCTTCGTAAATGAGATCCCTGTTTCCAGAATAAAGAAAAGTTTCCTTTCCGCGTAAGGTTTCCAGGTAATCGCGCAGATCTTCTGGATACCCGGAAGAAGTTTCCAGAGAAAAGGGCCGAGATTGAATCTGTTTCCAAATCATTTTTGTAGACGACCCTGGTTCATATGGATTCCGATCTTTTGTCGGTTTTTTCCCAAAAAGGATATAGACAAAGACCATGATCATTAGGAAAAGTAATCCTATGAGGATACTAAGGATTGTTTTTCTATTTAGTTTCATTTTGAGTTCTGTCCTCTCCATCCATTGTAGGCGGAAAAAAAAGGACGATATCGATCCCCAGCTCTTAAGTGCAATCCTCTCTCAGGCTTCCCCAATCGAATCCGCATGTCAAAGGTTTATTTTGAGTGAGGCAGCTTGTGTATCCGTTCCGGATTCAGGTATTGTGGTATGCCCGAATCTGATTTCGTCCGTAAAAAGTAGAATCCTTCCAACCACCAAGGCTACGGATTCGGTAGCCGTTCTTTACTTCAATTGTTTCACAGAGGCAAATGTTTTGTACAACTCGGCTAAAGGATGTGGGAAGTCCTCCTTTAACACAAACAAACTGTATAGAGACACGCAGAGAGCCGGAACAGCAGATGCAGAAGTTGTATGGAGAGAGGCCTTTGATCGCTGCGCATCTCTGAATGACAAATTCCCCGACCCTGGTACAGACCTTGCCAGATCCGAAACTACCCTTAGCGGGGACCCAATTCGTTAGCCTTTAGGAGGATTTATGAGTTTAGTCACAAAAGATCAGTTAGTTCAAAAACTAAAGCCGATTTATATGGATCACGAGATTGAGGGCAGGATCTTTCCTTTGGTGGAAGAGATCAATCGACTCAAAAAAGAAAAAAATGCAGTTTTGCTTGGGCACAATTATATGACACCGGATGTTTTTTGGGGTGTTAGTGATATTATTGGGGATTCCCTTTATCTTTCTAAAATGGCAAAAGAAACTACTGCAGATATCATTCTTTTTAATGGCGTTCATTTTATGGCGGAAACCGCCAAAATTTTATCGCCTAACAAAAAAGTGCTGATAGCAGATTTAAAGGCAGGATGTTCCCTTGCAGAATCCATCACTAGAGAAG
>JALOTI010000304.1 GCA_025457985.1 Leptospira sp. | reverse complement strand
ATAAAATTTTCATTGTTGTTTTTTTATCGCTTCGTTGAAAATTTCTGAAATTATGATTATTCCACCTAACAAATTGTTATTCTTCAGATCTGAGGAGTCAGCACCAAATTTATATTAATTTTAAGTTTAGCCATATAGGAATTTCATAAGAATTTACTCATAACCAAGTATCCATGTACCGAATATATTTCTGTTATGCGGGTAGGAAGGTCTAATACTAGTACTGAGTTCATTTCGCTCCGTTCGACAAGCTCAATGGGACTAGATCAGTGTAGGTGTCGAAGTGATAGTGTTCCCAATTGGAGTTCTTATTCCAAAGAATGATTCAGCGTCGTTTCTTCTCGCCTTGGGAACCAGTTTTTTTGGAATTAAATTCTTTTTTCGATTTCAATCCATCTACCAAATATCTCCAAGGCATAACTTTAATTACCCATACCAATCCCAATAGAGAGGCGATGAGATATTTCAATTTGGAAAATAGAATTGGTACTAAAGAACCGAAACCTACAGATCCTGTTTCTGGATTGAACTTGAGATGGATCTCTTCTCCTGGGTGTTTGTCTTTTCCAACCCCTCGGAAGGAATGCTCTATTCTTTCCCCAGTTGTAGGATGGGAGAATCGATAGATGTATAGATATTCTTTTTCATGATCTAACTTGGTGTTTGAGTATATTGCAGAAGATGTTTGGTAGTCCGCAACGACATCGATTCCATTTTTCAATTCTAAATACTCAGAAACTACAAGATACCATGGGCCTACCACCCAAACGAAATGTACTACGATGAGAAAGATCCATCCGAAAATAGAAACTGCATAGTGATACCATTTCCATTGGTTTTGTGTTTTTGCCATATTTAACTCCTGGAGGCGCGGATTTAAATTCTGTTAATCTTTGAAAAGTTTACAAGTATCTTTATACAGAATCATTTTTTCTTTTTGGAAATGATTAGCCTTACAGGCATACCGTTAGATGTTTTTAATGCAACAACACCGATTTTGATACTGGCCGTAGCTGCTGGGCATGCTGTGCAAATTTTAAAAAGGTATTATGAAGAATACTCGATCATTCGCAAAGAGCCAAATGTTACAGCTAAATTAGCCAATGAGTTAACCGTTATCCAATCTTTGACAAAGGTTGGACCAGTTATGATTGTTGCCTGCTGCGTTGCTTGTTTAGGGTTTTTATCTCTTTTGTTTTTTCGTATCACAACGATTAGAACCTTTGGGATATTTTCTGCCTTAGGAATTTTTAGTGCATTGTTGATTGAAATGACTTTGATTCCATCGCTACGATCTTTACTTTCACTGGTAGAGTCCGAAGATTCCGTCGGAAAATCTATATCCCTAGTTGATTTGATCCAACAGATCAACCAAGCCATGAATTCAGGGAACCCAAAATTCTATGAGATTCCAAATAACAAGAATTTGGTTTCATAATATCTCTTATTGTATTCGATCTCAAGTGATCCTGGTGACTCAGGCTCTTGTCCAAAAATTAACCCAGTTCATCCAAGAGAAGGCGCCCAAAATTATCAAGGTTTCCATAAGTGAATCTACTTTTATCCTGGTTGATAAGGGTGGGCAGGAACGAAAACGAAAAACAATTTCTTATACAAAACTTTCATCGAATGGAGTAGATAACACTCTGAGTACAAAATTTTTGTCTCCAGCAGATGCGAAAGATTTCAGCTGGTGGTAAAAAAGATAGTTTAGTCGGAACAGATTTTTCTTATGCAGATGTCGTTGGCTTTCGCACAGACGACTGGACTTATAAAAATTTAGGAGAGACCACTGTTTCAGGGAAAAGTTGTTACTTAATAGAAGCTGTAGCAAAGTCAGATAAAGTAACACAATCCACTGGTTACTCTAAACGTATCCTCAAAATCCAGAAAGATAACCTTACCTTACTTAGTGGGGAAAAAATAGATGTGATTGGGATTATTCACTCTCCTATTTTCAATGAAATGATCTCAATCCAGATTTAGGAATTCGACCATTGCCAATGGGTATACATTACAAACGCAAGCAAACTATAATCGAATCCATGTGTACGTAGGAGATGTATCCACTGTGATTGGAAAATATTCTCTCAGGGGAGAAACAGCTTATGTCCATACTGCCGACCCAAAGGGAAAGAATCTTTTTATTAAAAATCCTTATTGGACAACGGTTTTAGGTGGAGATTCCTATATAATTAAAGATACCTTCCGATTTCTTATTTATTTCCCCTCTGAAAAAGATTTAATTTGATATCCAAAACTATCAAAGAAGAAAAGTAGAGAATATTCCAAACAAGTCCTAAATGGGGTTTATCTACTAAAACTCCTGAACTTCCCTTTACAAATTGATAATACCGTATTGATTTTAAATAATCCTGACTTACTCCCAACTCCGGAATCTGAGGACTTAGAAAAGTAAACAGTGGAATTGTGATGAGCAAAAAAATCATAGCAGAGAACAATGAGAACTTTAATATACTTGCCTTCAGATATTCATTTTGACTATAAAACAAAAATCTACATCGATTCACGATGATGACACAATACGACACGAAGATAGTCATATCTTTGGATGCCATGTAATATACGGAAATCAGACCCAAATAAAAAATGACTAAGAAATAAAAAATCGGTTTGATCCGGCCCCAAGTAAACATAAACAAACCAGAATGTACTAAAACAAATTCGCTTATGATTAACAAACTATTCGAAACGATTGCATTTAAAGAATCTGGACCTGGATTGTACCACAAAAAGAAACTTCTTCCAATGATAACCGCATAGGACATTAAACTAGTAAATTCAATCTGAGTGTGATGTTTTTCTAAATTCATGATTTTAGTCGTTGATGTTGGTTACTAGATTAGCCAATTGGTATAGGCAAAAGATTATTTCCTCGGCTTCGGTTGCATCGATGCGCTCGAAACCTTGAAACGCTTGAAGTTCTTCAAGGGTTAACCGCAATGAGGAATTCTCGTTGCAGTCTTGTGATGATAGCATGGGAAATCTTCGTCTTTCTCAATTTTTTATGACGAGAGATTATTCTTTTTAAGTCTCGACTGGACTAAACCCTTAAGGAGTAGGGGTGTTACGCAAATATACACTTGAAAAGCGTGAACATGCAATCAAAAACCCAAATTTTTTTACTTTTGCTGTTAGACCTTACTAGCAGCAACCACCCGTGCCATTGGATACATTTTTCTGGCAATGACTAATGCGGTCGCAGACGTTGATGCCGCCACTACAATTTCGGTGGGTCGGGAGCCAACCCACATGCGTACTTTAAACTGATTCATGTTTCGATTTTTTAAGAATTGACTGTACTTTTTGAACGGTTCCGACCGATACGCCAGAAAGTTTGGCGCAGTTTCGGATGCTTTGATTACGATTTAGATATTTTACTACGTCTTTGTATTTGCTCAGAACTTCACAATCGGATTCGACAGAACCACGCACACGCCCCTTGTACACGCCTTTAGCCTTTGCCAAAGCAATGCCTTCCTTTTGACGTTCTAACAGGGTCTCACGCTCCATTACCCCTACGTTTGCCATGACGCTTACGATTAGGTTAAAGGTCGGGTTAACTTTTCCGTCAACGATTGATTCTAATCCAAGGTTGTCGACTCTGACAGTTACGTTGAGGCTTTGAAACTCGGCAAGCGTGTTGATGATGTCGTGAAGGTTACGACCTAAACGGCAAATCGAAGCTACCGACACCCAAGTAATTCGCCCCGCTCTTATTTCTTCTAGTAGAATTTTTCCTTTAGCCCTATCAGCG
>JALOTI010000303.1 GCA_025457985.1 Leptospira sp. | reverse complement strand
CAATCTCCATATCGATTTTTGATAGATTTGTCCAGGCTGAAGATTTGTGCAGATAGAGCGGTTTTTGTTTGGTAAATGTTCGATAGAGAGTTCCTGAACTGGGATGGATTGGAACACGAAAGTTTTTTAGAAAGTTTGATACCAATAATCCTTTGTTAAAAATATCTGTAGACGTTTGGAATGGGATTAGTTGGTTCTGTTTGGTATCTGTTAAGAGAATAAATCCAAGTTCTACATTAAATATTTGTTTGAGATATAAAAATACCTCTCTTGTAATATCTTCCAGTTGGGAATAAGAGTTAATCCTTCGGTTGAATTTGTGAAGGGATTCAAGTTTGATTTGGTTTTGAACAATATTATCTCGTTCGATTTGTATTTCATCATTTGTTTTTTTAAGTTCATCTAACAAAAATCCAGATTCAATACTTCCTGCTACATAATCGCCGATAATTTTGATTTGATTGAGTTGGTGTTCATTTAGATTTAAATTTCCTGAATAATCTAATAAATCTAAGGAGCCAATATATTTCTTTCGCAAGAACAAGGGAACTATCAAAAGGGAACGAAGGTTCGCGGTAATTTTGTTCTCCAGTTCGACTCCTTTTGTATTGTATTTATCCAAATCTTGTATAAAAAAACTCCGTTTTCGTTTCCATGCGTATGCATGTGCGTAAGTAGTTACATATTCGTTATTTACAGGTATCTTACGAGTCATTAGCTCCGTTCGTTTGGAGTCATCTAGATCGGAAGGGAAGTTGCTATGGTAAAATAAAAGTTTTTCTTCTTTTGCACTATAAACATACAAAAGATAGTGAGGAACTAAAAATTTTTCGTGAAAGTACTTTGCGAGTGCATCTAAAATTAATTTTAAATCTGTGTATGAGTTTAGTTCCCGTAGTAAACTATCTAAATCTGTTAGTTGAGAATAAGATAAAAATAGTTTATCCGAAAACTCGGTAGATTTTTCGAGCGTATTCTTTAATTCGATTTCTTTTTCTGTAATTTTAGCTTTTAGGAATTCTAAATCCTTTGATAGATTTTTATTTTGAAAGATATGCTTTCGATTTTGTGAGTACAAAAAGTAAATGGTGACTGTAGCGGATAAAAATACAATGGTTCCGACTATACTGAAAAAATAAATGATCATTTCATTAGAATCCTTGCACCACGTTTTTGTTGGGTGTAAAGTTTCTCAAATTTTTCATTTGGTTCGCCATCAATTCCAGAAAGATCTTCTTTCAATCCTTTTAATTCATAGACAGAAAACTTGTCTCCTTCGTACGTTTGAACCTCTCTAGGGTTTTCTACGATAAACAATCGTTTTACCTTTTCCATAGTTTCCGAAGAAATATTGATGGAATGAGTTTGTCCTCCTCTACGAATTGCCTGTGTTTGAGTTACAGTTTTTCCCCAAACATCGTAATTAAATTTGGATTTTCCAATGACTCCAGCTACAACGGGTCCAGAGTGAATGGCAATGTTGATGTCCTTGGGTTTAAATGGTAGATCACTAAAATTTTCATTGAGTTTGGAGACTTCATCTCGAATTTTTAATGCCGCCAAACAAGCATCAATCGGATGAGTGAAGTTGCCCACAGGTAAACCTCCGGCACAGAGATACATATCTCCAGTCATTCGAAGTTTTTCTAAACCAAGGACTTTTATGATTTCATCAAATCTTGAAAAGTAGAGATCAAGACCTTCAATCAATTCTTCAGGTGTAAGTTGGCTCGTGATTTGAGAAAATCCTGGAAAACTAGTCATAAGCAGTGTTACGTTCTCAAATTCGACAGGATTGACTCGACCTTTTTTTTGCAGTTCGTCTGCTACGTTTTTGGGAAGTATATTTAGCAAAAGTTTGTTTGAGCGATTCTTCTCCTCTTCGATGGTCTGCATCAAAAAATGATTGTTGATCGCGCTTGCAATATGTTCGGATACGCCAACAATGGACTGAACTTCTTCGTTCTTAAGAACGATAGACTTGTCTTCAATTCCGTAAATTGCCATTGCTACAACTTCATCATTATTAATCAGAGGTGAAATTAAAAACCCATTCATCTCAGATTTTTGAATGATTTGGTTGTCTATCTCATACGGAACCGAGTTCGGTGCTTTTTTCATGTAAAAATGTTTTTTACGTTTGTAACATTGGTAAACAAACCCACCAGATTCATTCAAAGGAAATCGCAGAGACTTAAAGAATAAAATATTCTCTTCGGAGAGTCTGTCAAATCCTGAGTGATTGAGATACCGTAATTCGGAAAATTCTTTGTCTAAAAAATAAAGTACACAGTGTTCGATTTTATAATTTTTGCGGATAAATCCAAAAATCTCTGCCAATATATTCTCAAGGTTGTTTATGGAGTTTATATTTTTGGCAAATTCATTTAATTTTAAAATTTCTGATTTTGCTCTTTCGGATTTTTTTCTCTCTTCTTCTGTAATCGAAAGCAAAACAGAGTTTTGAATGGCACCTGCAATCTGGTCACAAAAACCTGCGATTCTTTTTAATTCTTCCCTAGAAATATCTAACTTCTTTTGATAAGAAGTGAAATATGCCATTGCAATTACTTGGTTTTGCACAACTAAGGGAACCGCAACAAAGGAAGATAGATTTAAATTAGTAAAAATTTCTTCGTCAAGTTTGTACTGAAACTGTGTAGGTCTTGAGGGTATATAGAGTGGTTTTTTCCTTGTGAATGTTTTATAAAGTACTCCACCGGTAGAGTTTAGAGGGAGTCGTAAGTTTAAAGCATAGTCATATTGAGCTTGAGTAGAACCTTCTGGATAGGTCGCACTATACGTATACAATTCTTTCTTTTTAAAATCAACTAATTGAAGTATTGTGGCCTCAATTCCAAAACTCTTTTGGATATAGTCAAACATATCTTCAATGATTTTTCCAAGAGATGTCTCAGAATTGATTTTTTTACTGAATTCATTCAGCTTGACCACTTCGTTTTTAGCATTTTCCATTTGAAGTCTGGCAAGTTCCGCAATTTGTTTTTCGCGATTCATTTCTTCCACTAATATGGAGTTAGTGACCGCTGTTGCCAGATTCTCTGCTGTGCTCTCTACTAATTGGAGTTGATCCTTGGTAAAATGTAAACCCGATCGAGAGCTAAACAATAGTAACATGGCGACTGTTTTGCCCTGGGAGATGAGGGGGAGAATCATACCTGGGTTTTGGCCAAAGAGTTTTACAAAGTTTTGGTTGGATTCAGTAAGACGATTTTCCCAGACTCTAGAAAATCGGAATGGTTTTTTGCGATTGTAGATTTGGTAAAAAAGTCCTGATTCTTCATTGAGTGGGAAAAAAGTCTGTCTCAATTTATCCTTTAGAGAATCGTCAAAGTTCTCCGAGAGTATAGATTCATGGTATAGGATTGAGTTTTGCTTTTCATCGACTAGAAACAAAAGGAGTGAATCGCAAGAAACTTCTTCAGATAAGTATTCAAAAGCTTTTTTTAAAATAGATTTGCTGTTGAGACTTTCATTTAACGTTTTAGAAAAGGTATTCAATCTTTCGATATTTTCTTTGGATACTTCCAGTTCTTTGGTTCTCTCAACGACAATATCTTCTAAACCTTCTTTTAAAACATTTAACTCTTGGTTCGAAATTTCTAAATTTTCTTTTAGTTTTTCAACAGATTTGTAAGCTTTAGTAAATTCATACGAGAGAATGTATCCTTGGAACAAGATAAAACCTAAAAATCCAAAAGGAGTTAAGTTCATCGTATTGATAATATTGTTTTGATACAGAATATCGTTTATCACGGAA
>JALOTI010000302.1 GCA_025457985.1 Leptospira sp. | reverse complement strand
AACACCCAACCTGAAAGTGAATGGCGGGGTGATCCCTTCCTGGGACAATGGAGCATTTAAGTTATTGCCAAACATTCTGATTGATGTACCACTGGCGGGCGAGAAGTGGATCTTCCAGGGAGGCTGGTTGAGTTATTTCAACAAGGGCATTAAAAACTTCTTTGTGGTTGTATGCCAAATCCGCCAAAGTCTTTCTGTCCAAATTGATACCTAAGGTCTTAAGGGAGTGGATGAACTTAGAATACGACAATCCGTTCTCACGAACCGCAGCATTGATCCTTGTGATCCAAAGTTTGCGGAATTCTGATTTTTTCTTCCTACGGTCGCGGTATGCCCACTGACCCGCTTTCATCACAGCTGATTTAGCTGTTCTGAAAAGTTTGGATCTTCCCCCACGAAAGCCTTTTGCTTTTGCTAGGACTTTTTTTCTACGATTTTTATGGATGGTTCCGTTTACGGCGCGTGGCATAGACTAACCTCCATACGGTAGAAGCTTTTCTACACGGTTGTAATCAGTTTCATGGATGACATGCATTCCACGGCTTTGGTGTTTCATCTTTGGAGATTTTTTCTCCAAGATATGGCGTCGAAACGCACAACCACGTTTAATTTTACCTGATTTGGTAAACTTAAATCGTTTGGCTGCTGCCCGATTCGTTTTTAGTTTATACATAGTTGTTATCCTTTCGCTTTCTCAGCGTTTGGGTTCATCACGACCACTATTGTTTTTCCGTCGTGTACCGGCATTTTTTCGGGAGAGGCTAGCTCTTTTAGGTCCTCGATAAACCGGTTAATGATATTCATTCCGAGCTCAGAGTGAACCATCTCTCTACCTCGGAACCGAAGTGTCACTTTTACCTTGTCCCCTTTGGAAAGGAACTCAATCGCATGACGCTTCTTAATCTCGAAGTCATGATTATCGATACGCGGACGAATCTTAATCTCTTTAATCGTGACTACGTGTTGTTTCTTTTTCGCTTCTTTTGTTTTTTTCAGGAGTTCAAATTTGTATTTCCCAAAGTCTATGAGCTTACAAACATGCACATCTTGGTCACCCGAAACTTCCACCAAATCAAGGTTAGCTTCTTTTGCCCTTCTCAAAGCCTCTTCTAAGGTTACTATGTCAGAGCCCTCATCCGAAACGAGTCGAATGGAGTTTACATTAGTAATCTGTTCATTTATTCTGATATGGGCGAATTTATCTTGGTTTGGATTCCCTCTTGGGCTAGGCCTTTTCTGCATTCAATCTCCGAAATTACGTTACATTTTCCAATTTCGGACGAAAAACATGACAGGCAAGTACTATTCTTGCCAAAGCCCGTCCTAAAGTTCGCCTTTGAGTAGGGTCAAAAACCCATCGCGAGAGATAGTTTCCGTCTTTTCTTCTCCCAACCTTCGGAAAGAAACGGAATGAGAATCTCGCTCTTTGTCACCAAGAATCACAGTATAATTGCATCGCTTTAAGATGGAATCGCGGATTTTGGATCCAATTTTTTCATTTCGGAGATCCACTTCGACTCGAAATCCCTTATTTGTAAGATCCGAAACCACATCTTTGGCATAATCGTTATGAGATTCTGCTACGGTAACCACTCGGATTTGTGTCGGGTTCAACCAAAGGGGGAATTTTCCCTCGAAATGTTCGATGAGGATTCCAATAAATCGTTCCAAAGATCCATAGATGGCTCGGTGGATCATGACAGGAGTGTGTTTTTTTCCATCAGCGGCTGTGTAGTCCAATTCAAATCGGTTCGGCATAGAAAAGTCGATCTGGACAGTTCCACACTGCCAATGCCTACCTAATGAATCTTTGATATTGAATTCAATTTTGGGTCCGTAGAACGCACCTTCCCCTTCTTTGATTCCGTATTCGATTCCTTTTTTGTTTAAGGCATAAATTAACGCTTGTGTGGCGGCATTCCAATCTTCATCACTTCCTTGCGATTTTTCAGGCCTTGTGGCGATAAATGTTTTAAATTCGTTAAAGCCAAATTTTTTGTATACTTGGAAGGTAAAGTCAATGATGTCTTCCACTTCGGATTCCACTTTATCTAAGGGCGCATAGATATGTGCATCGTCTTGAGTAAAGGCACGGACACGAAAGAGACCATGCAACACACCACTCATTTCATGTCTATGTACGGTTCCTAGTTCCATAAAACGAAGAGGTAGCTCTCTATACGAATGCATATGGTACTTATAAACAAGGGAACAACCAGGGCAATTCATGGGCTTTACGGCAAAATCGGATTCATCAATTTCAGTGAAGTACATGTTTTCCTTAAAATTGTCCCAATGGCCCGAACGTTTCCATAGAGAAGAATTTAATATCGTAGGTGTTTTGATTTCTTGGTAACCTCGTTTAAAACACTCTTCTCGTATGTACTCTGCTAAAGTATTCCACAACACTGTTCCTTTTGGATGCCAAAATGGGAAACCAGGTGCTTCATCTTGGAAGCTAAAGAGATCCAGCTCTTTTCCTAATTTTCTATGATCTCTTTTTTTTGCTTCTTCGATTAAGAAGATATACTCATCCAATTGTTTTTTGGAAGGGAAAGAGACTCCATAAATTCTTGTTAGCTGTTTGTTTTTAGAATCACCTTTCCAATAGGCACCAGAGATTGCTGTTAGTTTGAAGGCCTTAATTTGTCCTGTCCGAGCAATATGGGGTCCACGGCAAAGATCATACCATTCCCCTTGACCATATAACGAAACCGATTCGGCGTCAAAGCCTTGGATGAGCTCTACTTTGTACGGCTCGTTTTCCGATTGAAACTTTTTTATAGCATCAGCCTTTGAAAGTTCCGTGCGTTTGACGACTAGATCTTCCTTAACAATCTTTTGCATCTCTGCTTCGATTTTGGGGAGATCTTCTGGAGTGAGGATGGTGTCGCCAAAATCAATATCATAGAAAAAAAAGCCAGGACCGTTCTCGATCACAGGTCCTACCGTCAAACGGGCGTGAGACCAAAGTCTTTGTACTGCCATCCCCAGTAAATGGGCGGACGAATGGTGGAAAACTTCTTTGCCTTCCTTTTCTTCAAAGGTTAAAAAACGAACTGATTCATTTTGAGTGGGCGTGTAGGATAAATCGACTGTTCGACCATCCGCAAGTACTACGGCGAGCGCCTTTTCTTTTAAAAACGACATTTGGTCTTGGATCAAATCTAAAAACGATTTTCCAACTGGTAGTTCTTTTGTTTTCCCGTCTGGGAGGGTAATTTGATGAACACTCATAGAATCTTTTCCCAGGATTTCTAGATTGGCCTCCTAGGAAAAGTAAAGTTTTTAGGGATGTTTCCATTCCTGTCGGCTTTTAGAGATGTGTCTATTTCAAAAAAACCTTCATTAAATGGAAGAGTTCTTCGGGACGTTCCTCTGCAACTAAATGTCCACAGTTGGGTATAATTCCACCTTGGATTTTATTGGCAATAATTCCCTCCATTTGTGATTTCGTATAAGGAGTTCCAAATTGCCCGCCAACAGCAAGAACAGGGATTTTTAATTTTCCTTTTTTGATCATGGTTGCGAATTGATCAGTCGTTTCCAAAAGGTCTCGATACCAACCATTGCTTCCCCGAATCCCTTCTTTTCCTTTGTAAGTTCTTAGGTATTCATCTAAATCTTTTTCGGAAATCGCATCTTTATTTGCTAACATAAGGCCATGAAGGTATTTGAAAAATTCTCTTTCTTTTCCCTCGATTAAGAGTTCTGGTAAATTAGGAGAACGGTTGAAGCCAAAATGCCAATATCCACCATAATTCTCTTTCGTGAATGAAGTCA
>JALOTI010000301.1 GCA_025457985.1 Leptospira sp. | reverse complement strand
TTATTCCTAACAAAATTACTTTCATTGTTTAGTTTTAAAACCGAATTTAAAAAATTATAAAATTCGGATACCACTTCGAGTTTGTGAATCTTTCCAGTGGAAATAGAATCAAGTTTCTCTTCCAAACCTTTAGTAAATTCATCCTGAATCAATGAACTGAAGTTTAGATCCAAAAACTCATCGACTCGCATTCCGAGATTTGTGGGTCCTATTTTCTTTTTGATCTCGAGTATATATTTTCTCTTTTTAAGTGTATCGATTGTAGCAGAATACGTTGAGGGACGTCCTATCCCTTCTTCTTCCATTTTTTTTATAAGTCTAGCTTCGGTATACCTTTCTGGGCAAGTTGTCTCCTTTTCTTCTTTGAGAATCGATTCAAGTTCAAACTCGTCACCTATTTTAAAATTTGGTTTTGGATTCTTTTTTTGTTTTTTGGGATCAGGAAAATCTTTATAACCAAAATCCATTACTTCTTCGTGTTTCCAGATAAAACTTTCCCCAGCTTTTGAGAAGGTATAAACTGTCTCTTTAAGTTCTTCTGGCTTCAAGAGGCTAGATAAAAACCTCTCCCAGATCAGTTTGTACAGTTTATATTCATCTGTGGATAGTTTGTTTTGTATTGCATCGGGTGAAATAAATACATCTACAGGAAGAATAGCTTCGTGAGCATCTTGTATCTTATTTTTTGATTTTTGAATTCGGACGTTTTCGGAAATTAATTTCGAGTGATTTTTTGACAGAAATTCGATCGCCCTATTCCGTTTACTTGGTGAGACTCGGGTGGAATCGGTTCTCATGTAAGTTATTAACCCTTTAGATTCACCAAAAATTGGTTTTCCCTCAAAAAGACTCTGAGCTATTCGCATAGTCTTTTTACTATCAAAACCCAAAACTTTACTTGCAGTTTCTTGCAAACTAGCAGTTGTAAATGGGAGGGCTGGTTTTTTCTGAATCCTTTTTTCTTTTATTGATTCAAGAGGAAGTTTGACTTCGGAAACTCTATCTGTATAACCAATTCTATTAAGAATCTTTTCAATTTCTTCTAAATCCAATTTGGCTTTTTGATGTAAGATTTCAATTTTTTCACCTAAAACTTGACCTTTCAATTTCAGTTGGTAGTAGGTTTCAGAGACAAAATTTAGGATTTCTTTTTCTCTAAGATGAATCCAATGAAGTACAGTTGATTGGACCCTGCCAGCAGAGAGGGCAGCTACCTTTAAATTTTTCCACAAAACAGGGGATAGTTTATATCCAAAAATTCTATCTACAAGCCTCCTGGCGACTTGGGAATCCACTTCAGTTTGTAAAATATTTGATTTTAATTTTAGTTGTGACTCTAGTTCCTGTTTCGAAATCTCTTTTAATCGAATTCGATATACTTCCTTTTTTAGAAAACTCAATTCATCAAACAAATGTTTAGCAATAATTTCTCCTTCGCGGTCTGGATCAGAAGCAATGAAGATTTGAGAAGATGATTTGGCAACTTTGATTATACTATCAACTACTTTCTTTTTCCCTGCTAACCATTGGTAACTAGGCTCAAAATTATTATTGATATCAATGCCAAATTCTTTTGGGGGAAGGTCTTTGATATGACCCTTTGTAGCAAGCACCACCCATCCTACACCGAGGTAGGATGAAAGTGTTTTTGCTTTAGTTGGAGATTCTACGATTAAAAGTTTTTGATTTTCTTTTCTCTTAGACAAACAAGCCTTCTACGGAAAGATATCTTTCTCCCGTATCATAGCAGAATGTTAATACTTTGCTTCCACTCGGAATCTCTTTTAATTTTTTGGACACAGCTGCTAAACTTGCTCCACTAGAAGTTCCAATGAAAATTCCTTCTTTTTTTGCTGCGAGAACAGCCATAGTGAATGCCTCATCCTTACCGACAGTAATGATTCCATCCAAAAGTTCTGTTTTGCAGTTTTTAGGAATAAATCCAGCACCAATTCCTTGTAAAGGGTGAGGACCAGGTTTTCCACCACTTAACACTGGTGAACCTTCTGGTTCTACAGCGAATACTTTTAATTTAGGAAATCTTTTTTTGAGATTTTCAGCACATCCTGTAATATGACCACCGGTACCCACTCCCGTAATGATATAGTCGAGTCCATCTGGAAAATCCTTTGCGATCTCCTCTGCTGTTTTTTCACGGTGCACTTGGATATTCGCTTCGTTTTCGAACTGTTGGGGCATCCACGCTTTGGGGTTACTCGCTAAAATCTCCTGTGCCTTCGCAATCGCACCGGGCATTCCCTTTTCCCGTGGAGTGAGTTCAAACTTAGCACCATAAGCTGCCATCACGCGACGTCTTTCCACTGACATGTGTTCTGGCATAACGAGAGTTATAGAATAACCTTTCACGGCTGCAACCATAGCGAGACCGATTCCCGTATTTCCAGAAGTAGGTTCAACGATAAATGAATCCTTGGTAAGTTTCCCAGACTTTTCTGCATCTTCGATCATTGCTAGAGCAATTCGGTCTTTAATTGATCCGCCCGGATTTTGCCTTTCTAATTTCATCCAAACTTCGTGATCTGTACCGAAGAGTCGTGACAATTTAACGTGGGGGGTGTTCCCAATCGCATCTAAAATACTATTTAATTTCATAAATACTCCATGGATGTTTCCAGTTTGTTAAAAAAACCAAATTTGTCGACGAAGAAAAATCAAAGGATGAATCAACCAGGAGGCTGAAAGGCTGTAATCCGTGAATAATCCTCTTGCATCTGTTGTAAGACGTCAGGTTCATTTTCAATTTCGATCGCCTTTTTTAAGTAAGGTGCAGCTATTCCTAAACGAAGCCTTGTGAGTGCCATCGAAGATTTTTTTCGTATCTCAGGATCTTTGGATTGAAGGTATTCTAAAATCTGACGGAAGTTGGCATTGGGAAGACGCTCTAAACCCAGTATCGCAGATAAAATCATGACTTTTGCATAAGAATCTGTCTCTTTGCCTAATTGGTTGGTTAAGAGGGAGATTGATTCTTTTCTCTCGGTATAATACAAACCGTCGGCGGCAGAACTGCGAATGTAAAAATTTGGAAATTCTAAAGCTGCTTTTAAAACAGTAAAAGAATCTTCTCTATAAGGAAGCTCTCCTAATGCTCTTAACATTTCTCCACAAGCAAGAACTATATTGTGTTCCCCTTCTCCGTAAAAATAAGGACTTTTTGTATTTTTTGAATCCGAGACAGGATCTGTTAATTTACGTTTGGAAAGAGTACGCTCCGTAATCTTATTACAATCTCTTTTATAAACTTCAATGATTGGAGAGATAACTATTGATTCGCCTTTTTTACCGAGCGCCTGGGCTGCGTAAAATTTAATCGCTGGTGAATTGAGAGGAGAATCTGGAAAATTGGGAGCACCTTCAAGCGCTTGCAGTATATCGCGAACACCTCGACTACTTCGAACAAAAGCTAGGCGATCAATCGCATCCCTTACAACTTTCGGATCGGAATCCAAAAGTCTATTTTTTTGCTCCAAATAAAACTCGTTGGATTCGGAGGTTATAGTGGTCGTAAAAATTGTCAAAAAACTGAGAATCCAAAGAAGATAAAAAAACACAACCCATCACCTCAACAAAAGTGGAATACAACTCATACGAATTTACGTATCTTTCAATTTTTCGGCAACTTCTTTCAGTTTTTCAGAAAGGTCGCCAAGGGTTGCTTGGTCCTTTTCAAGAACAGTCTGGCTAAATTCCCGAAGATCTCTTTGGATTTGTTCTTTCTTTTCACTCGCGCGAGATGCCATTTTTCGAAGTAAGTCTTCTCGG
>JALOTI010000300.1 GCA_025457985.1 Leptospira sp. | reverse complement strand
CATTATCGAACTCCCTTTAGTTTCCAAACCTCTTCCTACAAGGAATTCGGATCAATAAACAATGGAAACAAAATTAAAAACGATACTCATAGTCGAAGATGAAGAAGATATAATTGAGATTTTAAGAATCTCTCTTGAATTCAATAGTAGTTTTGTGGTTCACTTTGCAAAAACTGGACCGGAAGGTTTACAAAAAGAAATTATCCTTCGACCTGACTTAATCCTATTAGATGTACTTATGCCTGGAATGAATGGTCTAGAACTGATCGATGAATTCAAGATATTTCCTGAAACAAAGTCTATTCCCGTTGCTTTCATAACTTCCAGAGTATTAAAAAATGAAATTATTGAATACCAAAGGCGTGGGGGAATCGGAGTCATTGAAAAACCGTTTGCCCCACTTGAGATTGCAGAAAAAATCCAAATCTTATGGAACGACTTTAAAGAGGAAAGTTCATACCAAAATTCTTGAAAAATACTTTCTATCAGTTGTTAGATGAACTTTTATCCGTTAGGAGATAAAATAGAGGCCCAAAACATCCAATAGCTAAAGTAATCACCAACCAAATCCAAGGATTTCTACCTTTCGATTTTGCATCCTTCCAAAGCCAAACCAAGATCAATCCCAGAGAAATGACCAAATCAACAAAGACTTGAGCGGTTCCGAAGGATTTAAACTGAGCTTGGAAGATTCCCAATATTCCATCATAATACACGGCCAAACCTGTTAAGATACCGAAACCGAACGTAACTATAGCTAAAATTAACTTCTGCATTTTTTCCTCATTTACAAAACGATATACTTCTAGTATAGAGAGATTAGGTAATAATTTCCATTACCTATGAGGTAATAATATCCATGAATGTTTCTCTTCAGAATCGAAAAACTTTTGGCGAAAATCTAAAGTTTTGGAGAAAACTAAAAAAACGAAGCCAAATGGAATTGGCTTTGGACCTGGGGATTTCGGCGAAACATCTGAGTTTTGTGGAAACTGGCAGATCCAAACCTAGCCGAGAACTGGTTTGTAAACTTGCATCAGCCCTTAAGCTCCCTCTCCGAGAACAAAATATCTTTCTTAACTCAGCAGGTTACAATTCAGAATTTCGCGAAGCAAGTTTGGAAAACAGCCAACTCATTATTATTAAAGAATCCCTGGAAAGAATGTTGGAAAATCACAATCCCTATCCCGCATTTGTGATCAATACATCCTACGATATTCTAATGACTAACTCAAGTTATAGAGACCTTGTTGCTTTTTTCATCGGTAAAAATAAATCGAAAGAATTTACGAATGTAATGGAGTTAACCTTCCATCGAGATGGATTGTCTAGTTTCATTCAAGATTGGAACTTAATTTCCGATTTTTTACTTTCTAGGATTTGGGATGAAATGATAACAACAGGTAACCCAAAACTTGAGGTCCTTTATAAAAAACTAACAGAATCAAGACGAAAAAATGAAAAAGAAGTCTTAAGATCAAATTCAGAACACAATTTACCAGTGTTTTCGCTGACTTTAACGAAAAATAAAAAGAGTCTACGTTTCTTTAGTATGATAACAACTTTCGGAACTCCATTGGATCTTACCTGCCAAGAACTAAGAATCGAATCTATGTATCCGGCAGATGAAGTCACCAAAAGTTTTTTTCTTAAGTGATGATGTTAGATTTCTACAAAATCTTTTAGAATTTCGTCCTGTCTTCCCATCAAACGAACAGATAGACGAGGGCCCACCTCAGCTACAATCCTAGAAGCAACGTAATTTCCCCATCTTGCTGATTTTTGAGCGGAATAGCCATGTGTCAGGCCATATAACACACCTGCAGCAAATGCATCACCTGCTCCAGTTGTATCGATAGGTTTCACTGGAAATCCAGGAACTAAGTTGATTTTACCGTTTTCTGCTACGTAAGCTCCATCTTTACCAGCTGTCATAAAAACAAGGGGAGCAATTTTTGATATAAACGAAATCGCTTCTTTCGGATCGGACTTTCCACTGAGTGCAAGACCTTCCTCCGTATTACAAAAAACAACATCTACATATTCTTTTGTTAGTTGGATAAACTCATCCTTCGATCGATTTACGCAAAAAGGATCACTGTAGGTAAAAGCTACTTTGATATTGTTCTCTTTTGCAGTTTTCATAGAGAGTTCGCTAGCTTTTTTAGTGGAATCTCCATCCCATAGATAACCTTCCACATAAACATACTTACTTCGTTTCAAAGTTTCTAAGTCGATATCATTAGGAGCTAAAGTAGTTGATATTCCCAAATTAGTTAACATTGTGCGTTCAGCATCAGGTGTAGTCAAAACTACGCAGGTCCCTGTGTGACCATCTTTATCTGGAGTCGTTTCAAAAAGTACACCCGCCTCTTCCATGTCTTTTTTATAAAATTCTCCATAGGTGTCATGAGTCACCTTACCAGTGTATGCACAAGTGCCTCCACTATTTGCAATGGCAATCATTGTGTTTGCAGCACTTCCTCCTGACCGCAATTCCTTTTTTACATCATGTAGATCTGCGAGGAGAGCTCCCTGTTTAGTTTCATCAACTAAGGTCATTATTCCTTTTTGGATCTGTTTCTTCTCAAGAAAATTTGGATCGATAAATGCTATGATGTCTACAAGCGCGTTTCCTACGCCAAATACGTCGTAATGTTTCATGCTACCATAAGGCAAAACCTACCTATTCTAGTCCGCATTTTTTTGATTGGGAAGGGAATTGACATGAGCTTTATTCAAAAAATCTTGGGATAGATACCTAAGGGAGGAATCGGGTGTAAATCCCGGGCTGACCCGCAACTGTAAAAGAGAGTTTCTCTTAAGCCAGATCTTCCCCCGATAGTTTCTCCTCGTGGACTAGGTGAACTAACAAAATGGGGCCCCAGGTAACTTTACTTATATGGCGACCCCAATTCGATACTTGTTTTTTATTATTATTTTTTTTCAGATTCCGCTTACAGCTCAAACTAATTCAGAAAAAAATTCCAAAGAAGAACCCATAACAACTCCTGTTGAAGTCAGAGCCAATATAGATAAAAAATCATCGAATCAAAACTTTCAAAAAAATCCAACAGGTTTTCAAACAGAGATAATTCTGGACAATCAGAACTCTAGGTATCTCAGTTTACCTGATGTTTTAGAAAAGGAAGCCGGAGTTCGAATCCGGTCTTTTGGAGGATTAGGTAGTTATTCAACACTATCATTACGAGGAACAAACCCTAACCAAACAAAGATTTATTGGAATGGTGTTCCCATAAACAACTCATTAGGCGGAGAGGTCAATTTAGCCGACCTCCCCTTTGATAATTTAGACAAAATAGAAATTTTTAAATCAGGAACTCCTACTGGGTTTTCTGGATCCAGCATAGGCGGATCTATCAATTTAGTATCCAAAACCAAGATAGATTCTCCGATCAACCGTATAAGCCTTATGGGTGGAAGTTTTAATACAGGAAAACTAACCGCAACACGTATGGATTCCTTTTCAAACGGTTCTTATTTTTTCCAAGCGCTTCATGAATCTTCAGATCAGAACTTTAGCTATCTAAATAACAAAGGTACTTTATTATTCAACACATATGATGATACCATTGATCGGAGGAGAAATGCTCAGTTTCGCAAAACAGGTGCTACTGGAAATTTAAGTTTTGTTATAGGAAAAACCAATATTTCAATCCTAAACGACTACATTCACCGAAAACAGGGGTTACCTGGCCCAGGAAACCGACAAACTGAAAAAGTGGAGAGGGTTTTTTCCAAGTATTCTGGGGCTATAGCTACTGAAACTAAG
>JALOTI010000299.1 GCA_025457985.1 Leptospira sp. | reverse complement strand
TTTTCCAAGTCCTCGCACATCCTGTGCTCGGTCGGTCTCGTTTTACGGAAAAAACGCAAGGTGTCTTGCCTTTTTTCCTACTCGACCTCACTTGGAAAATCGTTCGAATCCCAGCGAACTTTTGTTTGTTCACAGAGATTCATTTGTAATTATTTTAGATGATTTCTTGGAGACGCTGGGATTCGAACCCAGGTCCTATCGCCCTCAAATGCAGCTTCTACACGTTTAGTTTGCAAATAAATGTCGGAAGGACTTACCCTACAAACGGGGGACTCCTTCCCATTCCACTTAATTTACAATTTGGTCCGAAGCAGACGACAGAGCCAAAAAGTCCTTAGAGAGGTGTCGGTTTCTTAGCCACCTAAGGAAACAGCCAGAGAAACCGTAGAGCTTAAAATTAAGCTGCTAGAGCAAATTCGTTATTTGCAGTTATTGTTTTGAAGGTTTTTAAGAGGTCCCTCACCCCTACGTGCCACTGAACCCAAGCCAACAACAGTCGAAACCAATGTCGCCCCCGTTCTGATCTTTAGACGAGAGTAAACTTGCTATTCTCTCTGAATACTAAAAATTGTTGAAACAGGGTTTTGTTTCTATGGAATGAATGAATCCTATGAAATTGAGAACCTCTGTATTGATTTTGGCTCTAGCGGTCACCTGGACCTGTTCGTCAAAAGAAGCTCCTAATGAAACCGAATTAGGAGAGATGCTCTACGGTGCAAAGTCGGATGTACCTGTCCGTATTCTAGGCTCCAAACAAATCAATTTGGATGAATCTCCCGATTTAGAAGTGGTAGTTCTTTCTCAATCTGCAAAATCAGAAGTTATTTCCAGCTTTAAGAGATTAGGTGGTAAATGGGAATTGTTATGGAAAGAGGAATTTTTCTCCGAAAAAATAGGACCAAATTACTATGATCCCAATGGAAATCGTTGGGTTTCGGGAAAAGTTTCTGGAACGGAGAAGGTTTCTTTATCAGGGGATCTCATTCGGCGTATTGTCCTTGCCGAACTTCCTGGAGATTCATTTAATTCTATATTCTTAGAAGTTCTAGTCGATGAACCTCCGTTGGGCCAATTTTCGATACCATTGGGATATAGAAAGGGTAGAAAAATTTGGGATGGATTTCAGTTAAAAGAACACCAAGAGTTGGTGCGCACTAAAAGGGTAGATTTTGAATACATACCCAAAGAAAAATCCTTTCGTATCTTTAACAAAAGTCCAAACTACTCGCAGGAATTTGTTTTCAATTCATGGGAAATGATTCCAAATCTTCCGATGCAACCTATACCATCTTTTTTATCGATAGAGGTGGAACCCGATTGGGAAATAGGAAAAGAATCCTTAGTTACAATTCAATTAAAGAATCGTGGAAACTTTGTTAGTTTGACATATTTAACTTTTTCGTTTCCTGAAAAAGGAAGTTTAAGGTTAGCAGGCGAGACACAAGGTGTTCGTGTTTATAAAAAAGGCGATGAAGTTTTTAACAAACAAAAATCCAAAAGGATCCCAGCCGAATACCCATTGTTAGAAGTAACAAAAGAAGGGTGGGCCTCTCAATTTCGATATGGGGTAAAGTTTTATTATACGCCTATGGATTCTATCCCACCAAAAATTTTATTTCGATCTACATACAAATTTTATCAAGATGTGGTATCTATTCCCAATCAATTTTCTATTAGTAATTTTGAATTAGACCAACAAGGATTTTTTTCTTATATTTTGCCTAGCACACGAACCGAGAAAATAAAATCTCCATGAAACATGAATTAAGCGAAATTGAAAAATTGGCTTGGAGGGAAATCGTTCGGATTCAAGTGGAAAGGTTTCATGAATTCTATTCGGAGTATTTCAATCGAAAAGAAACCATAGAAATGGCGAAGTTTTTTTTTGAGACTGTTTATAACCTAGATGGAAAGGAAGAATGGGAATCGTTAGCCTTTTCAACTTATGAAAAAGTAAAGCATATGATGAAAGAAACCTCTCGAGAAAATGTAGAAAGGCTTATGGAGTTGAATACAATCACCGACGAACTGGACATTCGTATGGGTAAACTTTTGATTTCGAAAGGGTGGGATGGTAAAAGAAAAATAGATCTCACCGAATATAAAAGTATTTATCGTGAGTTTGGTGAACCGGAACTTCGAAAAAAACAATTAGAAATTGTATTTATCAATTTAAAAAAATTCTATGAATTGGCTCATAAACCCATAGCGGCTTTCGTTATTAAACCGGCCGCAGTTATGGCAAAGATGTTAGGTGTATACCCACTTTTTGAAAAAGTAGAAAAGGGTTATTATGCTACCCTTCCCGTCAGGAAAGAAGTATTCTCTGAGTTTTTTAGTTTTGTAGAAAAGCGAGAATGGGAATTTTACGATGAAATGTTTCCTGGTATGAGGTAGTGTTTTGAGATACTCGAGAAGAAGACGACAAACCTCGGAAGAAATAGAAACCGAACAGGGCGAACGGTGGCTTTTGACTTACGCCGATATGATAACCCTGCTTCTAGGATTATTCATCATTTTGTATGCAATTAGCAAAGTTGATTCGAAAAGATTAAATGATGTAGCAAAAGATATACGAAAAGGTTTTGGGCTAAATGTTTCTTCTTTAGGTCTTGTGATCGAGGGTGGTTCAGGGATTTTAGAGGATGATACAATGGTCCCTAAAACTCAAGTATTTCGTCTCTGGGAGAGAATTGGATTTGCTCTAAAATCACTAAAAGAGAAAGCAAAATTAAAATTGGGCCTTGCAGAAACGGAAGAGTTGAAGTTAACATTCTTTAGTTCTGGAATTGGATCAGAAGATGTATTGAAGACAGATCCAGATTTACAATTTGCATTTTCGCAATTGGCAGAACTTTCCAAAGGATTGGATGTCGATATTCTAATCCGAGTCCAGATACCCTATGAACAAAATATTGATAAGTCAAAATTTCAAAACTCATGGGACTACCATTCGCATCGGGCTTCTTTACTTGCAGAAAAACTTGTAAATGAGTACGGTGTACCTAAAGACTCCGTTTCCGTGCAAGGTTATGCTCAATTTCAAAAATCTGCTTCGGCAGATACACCTGAAAAGAAAGCAAAAGAAGAAAGAATCGAAATTTTGATTCGTAAGAAGGAAACCAATTCAAATGAATAGAATCTATTTTGTAATTTCTCTGACCTTCATTTTGTTTTTAAATTTATCTATTGTGAATTGCAAAAAAGGTAAATCAAATGCACCATTAGAATGGCAAAATGAATCACTCCGTCTAACTTCAGATATATGCAACAAGTTCAGAGAATGTGGCGATAGTTCATTTAGCTCAATCCCAGAAGAAAAACAAAAATTTGTAAGCGATCGTTTTTCCGAAGCAAATTGCCAAAAGCGATTTCGTGAGAGTGAAGCATACAAAGTAACAGGAGAAAAACTTCTGATTGTTCAAAAGCTGTATCAAAATTGTCATGAAGAAATTCTAAAACAGACTTGTGCTGACCTTAAATCTAATTCTGTTGATAGAATACCAAGTTGCGTTGAATTCAAAAAATTTCAAAACCAGTGAAACCAATGCAGAATTTTAAAATCTTAGTAATACCAGGCCCATGTTAAGAGGATTAAGAAGACTCAATCGATATGAAAAACGAATTTTGGATATCGCCAAAATAGGTGGTAAACTCGTCCGTTTGAGCCAATTGGGCTTTTCTCGAAAAACGGAAGAAGGCTTTCGTTTTCCCATTCATTGTTTGGAGATTGGAACTTCCAAAGCTATCGCCAAACATCCAGTAGGTATTGTTGCAGGTGTTCATGGTTTGGAAA
>JALOTI010000298.1 GCA_025457985.1 Leptospira sp. | reverse complement strand
TTTTTAGGAATCGAAGGATCAGCTGGATTACCAGATTTTACTCCGTTTATGATTTTTCTTTGGTTTGGCCAAATTACGAACCAAACATTGAACCACATGATGGATCCTAGGATCATACCGAGAAGAATCCAAATAGTCCAGTTAGGCGCACTTGCACGAAGGCCAGTAGCTTCAAAGTAGAGTGCATAGTATGCAAGTCCCGACAATAGAGTGAACATAGCAGCCCAACGGAACCAGAAAAGAACTCTTGGCATAAGCTCTGGAACTAAGGATTTTTTAATGCCTGCGTCCAATTTTCCTTGGAGCGGAACATTGACTAGGTTTAAAAAATACAACAAACCAATCCAGCAAACACCAGATACATAGTGAATCCAGCGAGCGAGAAACTGCGCATACGGTAAAAAGGATGAATCTTCCATTTTTTACTCCAACTTCCTTTGAATCAAATTTTATCTGATATAATTTAGAATGATTCTACTCTGACAAGCCTTAATTCAGACCGTCTGTCTTAGAAAAATTGAAATAAATTGACTAACTTTCTCTTTTTTAGTGGATTTTCTGAAAACTGGGGATCAAATCTTGACTTTGCTTGGGAAGTTCATTCTCAGCCAAAAGGAGTTCACTATGAAAAAACTTACCACGATTTTGTTTGTGCTAGTCACAACGTTTTCGACAACTGCCATTCTCGCGGAAACTTGTTTTCTTTGCGGGAGCGGAAGCTCGAACGGGTGCCAACAATGCCGAGGAACCGATCGTAAAGCCTGCGAAAACAAAGGGTGTAAAATTTCAGGAACTGCCTCTTGCTCTACAGCGGCAAATGTAAAAGTATGTAGCTCTGAGAAGATATATCAAGAATTGACATTCAATGATTCGGTAAAACCCGTTTCAAAAATTAAATAAACCCATCCGAAGAATGCCTCTTCTTTGAGGCATTCCTTTCAAAATACCTTCCCCAATTGGAATCCAAGCCATTGGTGTTGTTTTGGCAATCCACTTGCACTTATAAAGTCAACGGTCTGGAAGTTATAATTGATCGAGACTAAAAATCCAGAAGAAGATACTGAAACAAAACCGGCTCTCACAAAACCAACCGGTCTTTTCAAATCTGCAATATAGGTTTTATTTTCTCTATATTCGACTTCTTCTCTCAATAGTTCTAACAGCTGTTCTCTTTGCCTTGGATCCAAAATAAACTGGGAAAGAATTTCATATGCATAATAACGCATAATGCTTGGTTGTTTTCCACCTTGCGGTCGAAACAAAGAATATACAGCTAGAATTCTTGCGTTTTCTGGTAGAGAATCCCACTGATCGGCTATATTCTTTAGTAGAATTGTTTTAAAAACTTTTTCGATATCTTCCGCACCATTAAACACTGTATTAAAAATCAAATAGTTCATTCCAAAATCGTATGGGTTTGACGTACCCTTTACTAAAAATTCGTTAAAGAGAGCGAAACGTCGTAATGCATTTTTCCCATTATCTTCTGAAAGTGACCTGTAGAGTAACTCTCGTTCGCCGGTTTCATAAGAGGGATTTGTTAAAAAACTATCCCAATTGCTGAGTGAACTTGTGCGTGTCGAACTTCTGTAAGTTCTATCCGATCCAATTTGTCCTTGTATTGTCGCATTGTATACTTGCAGAGTTCCGCCAGGATTTATATAAAAATACCAATAACCTTCGCCTTCTCTATGTAAGATGGGGGCTCCTGGCATAAGCGCGGACGATCCTGGACCTGGGTTGGTATCAACCTTTCCGAGTCGGAATATCAAACCAGCGGATGTATTGGTATAAATATTCCCTAAATTTAGATTATAATGTGCTCCAAAAAAGCGATGCCAAAACTTTCTATAATCGGTATTGATTCCCACAGAGTAGGAATCGGGTATTTGTGTATCCCAACCTTGTGGAGTAGGTGAACCAATTAAGTTATGAAAATTGATTTGGGCTGATTTTCCACCTACAGATGGGCCAATCATACCTAACTCTAGTTCTGTGGTAATACTACTCGAATTGGTCCAAGTTGTGAGTGAATTGCCAATATACCCTCGACTGGAATACGGTCTGTCTCCAAAAGAAACATCTGCTTTTGAAATGTTTGTAGGTGTGTAAAATTCTTGACCGACGCTAAGACCCATCAGATATTTTGTCTCTTCTGTTTTTGGGACAAAAAAATGATTCCATCCTCCCAAGATCTTTCGAGTGAGATTGTCTTCGCTTGCAGTGGTATTGAATTCAAGTCTTGCTCCATTTGTGTAATAACGATCGGAAAATCCACCAAAGGCATCATTTTCCATGATCAAACGGACTTGGGATCTCGATGGTTCTACCTTGGGTGAATCTGTATTGATCGGAGTTGCGGATTCTTCTTCTAGTTTGGGAGGGTTGGTTGCTTTGGGTTTGGGTTTGGTTTGTGCAGAAAGGTAGAAAAATCCAGAAAGGAATAGGATGATAGCTAGAAAAAAATTGGGCATATGTTAAAAATAATTTGAATCCTTTTGTCCGCAAGTAAGTCTCAGCCGAAGGCTTTATGCAAAAGCGAAATTGGTTCTGTTTTGGGTTCCTGGTCACTTATTTAATTCTGCAAACATCTTTATTCAGCGAGTCGTTGCGTCCAGTTCCCATAGACGAGGACTTTCGTATGAGTTTCCTTCCTAAGTATACCCAAGTATACGAAGATAAGGAATTAAATAAACAAATCGATGAAGTGATATCTGAGTCTTTCCAAAACCAATTTCAATTTGTTGACTCATCACCAGAAGCATTCAATTTTTCTTATTCAAAATCTGCCTTTTGGTTGCGATTGAATATAAAGAACACAACTAATCAAAAAAAAGATTTAGTTTTTGTATTCGCATATCCGAGGTTACGTCATTTGGATTTCTTTTCTAAGGGTAAAGGAAATATAGAAAGAATTCAGTCGGGATATACGATTCCTTTTTCCGAGAGAACCTATAAAAGTAGATTTTTCGTTTTTCCTATTCATTTGGAACCAAACGAAAGTAAGTTGTTCTATTTCCGAGTGGAATCTCCAAATGCAATCAATCTTCCATTTCAAATTTGGGATAAGGAGGAATACGATCAACACGAGATAGATGATCATGTGATTCAGGCAATCTACTATGGTATAGTGATCGCTATGCTATTATTCAATCTTTTTGATAGCCTTTGATGATATTTCTTCAAGATTTTATTTGATCTATTATTTAATAATAAGTTAATGCTTTTACTAGCTTTAAATTTAGGCAGCAACTTCAACTGTTGGCTAAATGAAGAGTAAATTATCGGTTTGTGTTACAATATCTTTTAGCTAAGTTTGCTGTATAACAATTTAATCTGTAGCCGCTTCATAATACTATCTTTTTTGATGTGAATATTTACAGGAAAACTCTGCTCTTCGCCACCTGCCGAGAAATTTACTTTTGATTTGATATTGAGGTATTTAAAATCAATTTCGGCGGGTTTTACATCAATTTTAGCAACAACGGGTGCGTCATTATCTTTTTTAGGAGTTTCTACTTTATTGCCCTCATCAATCACTAAAACTGGTTTTTCGGCTTTCATCGGTTGAGAAGCCAGCGTATCAACAGCAACAATCTCTTTTTTGTGCATCTTATGTCGCTTGCAAGATGAAGCCGAAAGAATCACAAAAAAACTAATTATCAGAAAAGAATATTTTGACATTTTATGGTTAGTTTATTTCTCCACTCAAATCCTGTGGACTGCCGACATTGGACTGTTGACTTATTCAATCAAAGCCCCAGATTGAATCTTTTTATCAATATTTGTACTATTTTCGCCC
>JALOTI010000297.1 GCA_025457985.1 Leptospira sp. | reverse complement strand
CATCGTGGATTGAGTCTCTTCGATATTTTTTTTACCGGTGAGTATTTCTTTGGCATTCCCTTCAATCAGGGCTGAAATATTTGCAATAGACTCTTCTGTTCGTGTTGCTAGTTTGGCAACCTCACTTGCAACTACGGCAAATCCTCGACCATGAATGCCTGCTCTTGCCGCTTCGATAGAGGCATTTAAAGATAGTAAGTGGATTTGTTCTGATATTTCCTGAATGAGCTCCAAAACATGGCTCATCTCAATAGAACTGTTTTCCACATTTTCAAAGGATAAAAATAGATTCTTTAATGAATCCTTACTTGCCTGAGACAGATCATTGAGAGATGTAAAATCTTTTTGTGTATGGGAAAGTGAAACAACCACATCCTCTAATTCCTTTTCAAGATTGGTTTTTAAGGATTTTATTGTTTGAAAACGATTTGTGTTTTCGCGGATCATTTCAGAGATTCTGTCCACATTGCGACTGACCTCTTCCATAGAGGATGCGATTCGATCCGATTCTAAACTCTGATCTCGGCTTACATTTGCTAATTCATCTGTGCTTACTTCAATGAGAGCACTAGATTTTTTGACTTTGTCTGCGACCATATGTTGGGTCTCTAATGCCTTGGCGAAAGTAGAAAGTGAGTCAATGAGTTTAGATACTTCCAATGAATCCTTTTTTTCAAGTTCTATCTGAACGTCTAATTTACCTGAGGCAAGAGAGTGGAGAGATTCAGATACTAAAGAAATTCGATTTATATTCTCTTTTTTGAATTTATTCGTTAGATAAAAACTTACGACAAGACAAAGACAAACTAAAAATAAAGTTGCACCAATTTCTAGACGATGTTTGAAAAGCTCTCGTTCAATCTCAAGTTCAATCTCTTCCCCTGTCGACATTCCTAAAAATTCGATCGATTCCAGTGCGTTCTGAGAAATCTCAAAAAATTGAGGGAGTGACTCAACCTCTTGGTTGGTTTCCAATCGGTTTTGGAGTTTTTCAAGATAGAGTGTATAATTCACATAGTGTTTGTTATTTGCGTCTTCATAGGCTTTACGAAACTTACCTGTGGGAGAGTATTTTTCTGTATACAGTGACAGTTGCAACCAAAGCCCAAGGGTTAGATTTTTTAAAATTTTTATACGTTGTATCTTTTCTGGACTAGGCAGTTTCTTCTGAACTGTTGCAATTGCCCAGTAGGTCCTTTCACGACCTGAATACTCTCGAATCTGCCAGGCCAATCTTGCAATCGATAACAAAGTTTCGATGCGTTCCGAATCTGAGTCTACATTCAGGTTGGCTCGATATGCTTCCAGTGATTCCAAGGCTTTCGGAAATTCATCAGGAAACTGTTCCAGTAGGTTTGGGTCTCTCGCTGGCTTTTCTACTTGGATTGCTTTATCTATCTCTCCTCGCATTTTTTGAATATTGTTTCTGATCTTTGCAATGGATTCGAGAGGTGCTCTGGAACCATTTGGATCATCGAGGGACCAGTTTTGTAGGCTTGTGTTTAATTTTTGGTCCCCTTTTTTTCTCTGTTCCTGAATGAGAAGGACGTATTCTTTGGGAAGAGGGGAATCCAGTTCTAAACCGATTTGGCTTACACTCCGTTCTAACGAAAGTTCTATCAGCCCCTGTAAAAGGTCGCTGGAAATCTTCACTCTCTTGGATATCTCCGAGAATTTCCCGTGATCCTGGATCGAACCACCGAGTAAAAAAAATGCAAGTAATAGAACAAAACCAACTTGGAAAAGCGTTACTCGAAGTATCTGGCTCTTTAAACTATTTCTACTTTCGCTTGAGAGATTCATTTTTACGTCCGCTTATAACTCCGTTGTTTTATGAAATTCGAATACATTTTGACCAACCTGCCAGTGAAACACTGGCCTAGGGAGGAACAAGCCCTATGGAAGAGAACTATCCAAAAATTGGCGAGTTTATTTTTGTGGGTAATCTATGTACAAATCAAAAAATTTGGCAGAATTTAATTCACAAAGGGCATATAATTTTTGAAAGGCAGGCGATTGGAAGCAGATGAATACGAGAACGGAATAAAGGATTCCCAGTTCTGATTCCAATAGGTATCTGAATTTCGCAATCGACAGGACCAAATCCGATGATGCACCTTTGTTACGAGATTTCTATCTGACAAAATACGTTTGAGTGTTCCATCGTCGAGTGCTCCAGGGCCTAACTGAACCAATTCGGCTATACGATCTTCTAGGGAGTGGTTTCGTCTCGGGTTGGATCTTATTGTTGCAAGGTATTGTTTGTGAATCCGAAAAAAACTCGGATGGACAAAAGCAAAAAAATATTCAAAGCCTTCGGTAAATTTAAAGTTAAATAGAAATTTTTCTCTATCCAATAATTGTAATTCTTCGTGAGGTAAGGTTTCTTCCGGTGTAGAAAAAAGTTTTTTGTTTTTTACCGCATGTTTATTCGTAAAATAGGCAAGTGGGATTGAAAGCAGCCAACCTATGAAGATGGGAACAAGAGCAAAGAATATTGCAATCGAATATTCAAATGTAATATAGCTAAGAGTGAAACCAAGTAGAGTGATTCCAGAAAAAGAGGAAACGATAAAAGATAGGGAATAAACAGAATCCGAATTTCGATTTTGAGGACCCCAACTTATTTTTTTATTTAAGAGTGTTGATATTACAAATATGGAATGGTAAACCATATAAATCGGAGCAATCAGAATTGAAAATAAAGTCTCTAAGATAAAATTAAAAGTCATTAAAAAGAAACCTCCAAACTCCCTATAGCGACCTGATACTAGATTGTCAAAGTAAGCTAAAACTCTTGGTAAAAATAGAAGCATCATCGATAGGGCAAATAATTGATAATAAAGTGGATCGTATATTTGTGATTTGAAGAACTCAAATTCATCAGGTAACATTGAATAACTAAGATACTTTGAATCATCTAAATAATTTATAACGCTTAAGAAAATAAATAATGCCCAAATGAATGCATTCGCATAAGACAAAATTCCAATGAGTATCTGGATTTTGTTAAAAATGGGGATTTTCTTAGCAAATAGAAACCATATATGTTGTAAATTTCCCTGGCACCAACGCTGGTCTCGTTTTAGGGCATCGATGATGGATGGAGGACATTCTTCATAACTACCTCCAAGATTATAGGCCAAATGTACATCATATCCTGCCTTTTTCATGAGAGCCGCTTCGATTGTGTCATGGCTAAGGATTCGACCACCTAATGCTCCGTAATTGGGTAGATGCGGTAACGCACAGTATTTCATAAATGGCTGTATTCGAACGATTGCATTATGTCCAAAGTATGGGCTAGAATCTAGTTGGTAGTAATAAGATCCTGCCGAGAACATGTCCGTAAAAAAAGCAGAATTAAAATTTTGAATTTTTTGAAATATAGAGCCTGGCCGAAAGAGTTTACTTGCCGTCTGGATGATACCTGCTTTTGGATTTTGGTCCATCAATAGAATGAGTTTCTGAATTAGTTCCGCGGTTAAAAAACTATCGGCATCTAAGACAATCATATAGTCATACTGCTTTCCCCAACGCCTACAAAAATCTGCTAGGTTTCCACTTTTCCCATTTAGATTTTGTTTTCTCCGCCTATAATGTATTTTGCTGTATTCTTGGTTGATTTTACATATTTGTGTATAGGCAATCTCTTCTTGGATCCAATTCTGATTCTTTCTAGTATCGCTCAAAAAGAAAAAGTCCACAGGTAAGTTTGGATATTTATTTTTTAACGAATTGTAGATAACATGCATCCTTGTAAAAGTAATTTCTGTGTCTTCCTCGTATATTGGCATTACGATCG
>JALOTI010000296.1 GCA_025457985.1 Leptospira sp. | reverse complement strand
TGAAATTCGTTATTAGATGTTTTTTTCTCATCTCGGTTTCGATAAATTGCAAAATGCATTCTGACGTTATCAATGTTTTTGATGTCAATTCTGGGGTTGGTCAATTTTTAGCTCTTACGACATACCAAGCGGGCATTGACGATTTACAATTAACAATAAAATACTCTGCCGACGATTATCCTAGTTTTGTGAAAACCGGCATTTTAGAGATTGATTTGAGTCTTCCGGTTGCTTCGGAGTTTCGGGCAGAACATTTACTTATTTCCAAGAATTACGAAAACGACTTAGTAATTCGAGATGTAATCCCAATATCCAATACAAAAATTCGAATATTATTTATTAGCTCATTAAAAGCAAATTGGAGTGAAGATCTTACTATAAAGATAGTTCATCCAGAGTTAGAACGTAAATTTAATCTTTCCCAGAATACTTTTGTTTTTCAGTTTCCAAAAAGTCGAATCTTAGGAGAGATTTCAGAGGAAAAATCTTCTATTTCAGTTTTACCTCTATCTGACACTAAATTAGTATTAGTTGGAGGAATAAATTCTTCAGGTTCAACTCTTTCTACAGTAGAAATTTTTGATATAACATCAGGTGTCTCACTACTTCTACCTCCCTTACAACAAGGACTCGTCGGAGCAAAACTTTGCTCTCCTGAACCGGGAATCGTCTATGCTATAGGAGGAAAAACTGTTGCGGGAAATATTTCGCAAAATTCCGAGATTTCAAATCAAATCTACCGAATAGATACAGAGCAAAGAACAGTAGCTTTATTGGGTTTGGTTCTGACGGAACCTAGATTTGGGCATTCGATAGTTTGTCTTCCAGGGAATCGAATTTTAGTATCCGGAGGGCAAAAGTTAGCCAATAATGACATAACTTCCGTTAGTAGCACTCATGAGTTGATTCATGTTGAAGCCAATTCTCTATCTTATTTAAACCAATCCGAATCGTTCGAAAGTCCCAAGATGAACCACGAAGCGATTTGGAATGAATCCGATCAGTCCGTTTATTTTATTGGTGGGCAGAATTATCCTCAGTTGGCTTCAGGTCAGGTTGATAATTCTATTCAAAGATTGAGTATCACGGATTGGGTGCGGACAAGACATCCGCTCAATCTAAGTGTGTCTAAGTCTCAATCTTTCAGCTTTTTGGATTCCAGCGGAGATTTTCTAAACTTCGTAGGAACGTTGAATCAGGGAATTGTTTCAAGGACGATAGAAGTTTGGAACCCGACAAGAGGTGTGGCCGATACGATTGCTTTTTTTGATAGGCTTCGAAAAGAAACGCCTGTCTCGCGTTATTCGACAAATCAATATATCATTGCTGGTGGAATGGAGACTTATTACAAAACATCAGCCATCGAAATTTATGATCATTCAGAAGGTAATGTCTTCACAACTGGGTCATTGTTATTCCAACGCGCAAATCACTCAGTTGTGAAGGTAAAGGGTGGGATCGTAGTTTTGGGTGATCCTAGTTTTGCAGGGAAAAATGTGGAATACTATGGCAAAAACTAAGATATTCATTCTTTTATTTTTGCAAATGTTTTGTGCGGTTAATACTGCAAACAATCAATTTGATCCCAGCAATTCGAAAAATTTATTCTTATTTGGATTAATGGCTGATTCTACTGTAAGGTTAGAAGTGTCATCAAACAGAGTTAGGCCTGGTGGGAGTATATTCGTGATGTCTAATGCAGATCTATCTGATGTACCAGGTGGATTTGTGTTACCTGTCATTAATGCGGAGGATTCACCGATCAAACGAATCATTCCTCGAAGTCGGTTTCTTTATGAAGTAACTTTTAGTCCTGCAGTTTCTGAAGGTACTTTTATTTTTAATCTAAAAGATCATTACGAAACTTTTTCTCGTGCCGTTACTCCTGAAAATTTGGAAATAGAAGTAGATGATGCACCACCGATGTTTGAAGTGCGTGGAGGAAATTCTTTAGATATTTCCGAATTGCGTTCGGGTTTTGTAGACTTAGAAGCAAATGAAGAGATTGAATGGGATGAATCAAACTCAAACATCTCATTATCTGGAACAGCAAAAAATAGTTTAGTAGTTTCTTCCATTATCAAATCAAAAAAACATTTGAGAATCCTTTTCTCTGGTGTTCCGAATGCGAATGGAGGGATTTTAGTCATCTCATTGTATGGTGTGAAAGATAAAGCAGGAAATTCTGAAACAGAGATAAGAATTCCTATCCAAGTTTTTGCATTTAGAAGTGGACCTCTGATGCTTTTACCAAAGCGATCCTGCGTAGGACTAGAGTTAGACGATGGCAGAAGAATAGTTTTAGGTGGAAGATCCAGAGGAGGATCCCCAGAGTTTGTGATCGATGGGAATCGGACTTTATCCCGAATGGAAATTTATGATCCATTGAACCGTGTATTCGAAAATGGTATTGATATGTTGTATCGAAGACAAGAGTTCGATGCGGTAAAATTGAGAGATGGCCGAGTTCTCGTATCTGGCGGATTTGGTGGTGTTCGGTTCCATCCTGACAATTTGATGTTGAACAGCACCGAAATTTTTGATCCAAATACAAATACTTGGTCGCAGGGTCCTAATTTACATTTTGCCAGAATGCAACATAAAATGACAGTGCTCACCAATGGAGATGTTCTTGTTGTTGGGGGGATCACACCTTTTTCACCTTTTGACTCTATATCGTCTGTGGAAAGAATTCATATAACGCCTAATGTATCAGATATGACGATCAGTCTTGTTGGCCAAATGCCAGAATCCAGAGGAAGACAAGCTCAAATACTGACTCGTAACGGGAAGGTTGTGATTTTTGGTGGCGAAAATTTAGTATCCTTTTCCCCCTTTGCAAGTGGAAATTTTGTATCAAGAGCTCTTTCTTCTATTGTTATTTTTGATGAAGCTACAAATACGCTAAGCTCCTCCTCGGTTCAAGTACATCCTAGATTCAATCATTTTGTAAAAGAATTAGAAAATGGTGAAATTTTAATATTTGGTGGAATGAATCACCGCACCAATATTGGCCAGCCTGAGCTCAGAGCACAAATTTATAATCCTTTTACAGACAGAATTAGAACCCAAGGATCTATAATGTATGCCAGGGAATGGGGAAGTTCCTTCGAGTTTCCTTATGGCCGAGATCGATTTTTGGTTGCCGGCAGCATAGAATACCAAACCACCGGGAATGGATATTTCTCAGCATCTTTGGATTCAGAAACCTGGTCCCATTCTGCAAATCGTTTTTATGTAACGAGTCAATCCTTGGGGACAAGATGGGAGGCCTGCCAAATTCGTTATACCTCAAACGGTGGTGGGATGATTCTTGGTGGGCGATTGAGTGAGATACTAAGAAACACCGAGGAGTATAGTTTTGAATAGGTTCATTATTATACTACTTTCTTTATCATTGAATTGTATCGTTCCGTCTGGTCAAACGAATGCATTTGATCCCAATTCGGGCACAGGTTTAGGGCTGAGTCTCCTCGCATTACCACAGTCTTTTGATTGTGATACAGATTCTTCTGATCGAACATACGGTGAACTCAATCAGGTGTTAATCCAATGCAATCAGAAGATAGGTAATTTTTCGAAACGTTTTTTGGTGGAGGACAATGCCCCAACATTTCAAAATGTAGAAGCTACTTTACTAACAGACTCAAGTTTTCTTTTGAAATTTGATACAATCAGAGATGATGGGATGTATACAATTAAACTCTCATCCTTAGTTTCCAATAATGGAGATCCTATCAAAAGAAATGCAGTTAATGTTTTTATAGATAATGAATTTCCTACCTTTAGGATCCCAGCGACTGACAGTAT